>JANRAT010000210.1 GCA_030727885.1 Rhodospirillales bacterium
GATGTATGGTGATGTTGTCGAGATGCTGTCAGTGATGACCGGCAAAGTCGATGCCTGGTATCTTGATGGTTTTGCGCCGGCCAAAAATCCGGAGATGTGGTCGGACAGTGTGCTGAAAGCGATTGCCCGCCTGAGTGCGCCGGGTGCCCGACTGGCCACCTTCAGTGCCGCCGGGTCGGTCCGCAGAGGGCTGGAGGCTGAAGGGTTTTCCGTTGAGAAGCGACAGGGTTTCGGCAGCAAGCGCGATTGTGTCTCGGCCGTTATGACGGACGAGCGCCGGGGCGGGACGCAACTTGCGCCGGACGCACGGGTTGCGGTGATCGGCTCCGGGATTGCCGGCGGATGCATGGTCCGCACACTGGCGGCACGCGGCATGACCGTCACACTGGTCGATGCGTTTGCCGAGCCTGGTGCCGGGGCGTCCGGTAATCCGGCGGCATTGATTGCACCACGCTTGCCGCGTGTTCGCGTGCCGTTCGGGCGCATCATGGCCAGCGCCTATCATTATGCGATCCGCTTTTACGATTCTCTGGCCGCCGAAGGCACCCCTGTCTGGCTGGGTGCGCGGGGTGCCTTCACCATGGCCCGCAATGACGACGAAGAGCAGCGACAGGTCCGTTCAATAACGGCGTTCGGCTGGCCAGACGGCATCATGCGCAGGATCGAACCGGATGAAGCCACGGCCTTGCTAGGGACACCGGTTTCCAAGGGCGGCGTGTGGTTTGCCGAAGCCGGGACCCTTTCACCGCCGGCGATCACCCGCCACCTCGCAAAGGATGTCGAGACGCTGACGGCCAATGTCGGCGCACTGATGCGCACCGAACAAGGTTGGCAGATCTTGGATCAAGGCGGACAGGTTGTTGGCTGCTATGACGCCGTCGTGGTCGCCGCCGGCATCGGCATCATGCCGTTGATGCGGGAACGACACTGGCCGCTGGTCGCCAATCGAGGTCAGCTGGCGTATCTGCCGCCGATCAAGGGGGCGCCGGTGGTGCCGGTATCGTATGGCGGCTATCTGTCGCCGCTGATTTCTTTTACTGACGGCAGCTCAGGACACGTGCTGGGCGCGACCTATGCCGGGCAGGACGAACTGCCACCGGACGGCTGGCAGGATTTGAACGCTGATGACACCCAGGGGTTAATCAACATGCTGCGGGATAACATGCCGTCCCTGGATGTGGCACCCCCGGTCGGTGGGCGCACCGCTTTGCGCGCGACGATCCGCGACTACATGCCGCTGGCCGGCTGTATCGAAGACGGGCTTTATAGTCTGGGGGCACTGGGTTCGCGCGGTTTTCTGACGGCGCCACTGCTGGCCGAACTGGTTGCCGACCAGATGATCGATGCGCCGCAACCGCTGGAAGCTGATCTGGTCAAACTTCTCGATCCCCGGCGGTTTTGACAAAACGGATAAAAACCGATTGCGTCATCCCAAACTTGATTTGGGATGACGGCAGTGGTGTATGATCAAGCCTTCGCCGTGCTGGCGTAATTGAACATCGTCTCGACCATAGAATGCAGCCCATTGGAGCGGCTGGGGCTGAGATGCTCATCCAGTCCGATCTGTTTGATGAAGCTGGGCGGGGTTGCCAGAATTTCTTCGGGCGTGCGGTCGGAATACAGCTTCAGCAGAATGGCAATCAGGCCGGAAACGATGGCCGCATCGGAAGCGGCATGGAAGACCAGTCGGCCGTCTACGCTTTCCGGCTTCAGCCAGACCTGTGACTGGCAGCCTTTGACCTTGTAGACATCATTCATCCATTCCTCGGGGAACGGGGGAAGCTGCTTGCCGAGATCAATGATGTGACGATAGCGGTCCATCCAGTCGTCGAGAAATTGAAAATCCTCGACCAGTTCGTTCTGCACTTCTTCGATGCTCGTCTGCTGGCTTGCTTGGCTATCCGCCATATTTGATCCTCGTCGTCGACTTTCTGGTCAGGTGTAACCCCTTGTCACTGTTACATAAGCCTATCAATCGCTGTTTTCCAGTCCGATCAGGGTTGCAAGTGCATGTCTCTACGCTATTTTAGGGACAGACGCCTGCATAGTGCGGTGCACAATTCAGTTAGCAGAGACATCAAGTGAAACGCCAAAGAAACACAGCAAAATTCACGATCGGCGAGCAAGTCCGGCACCGTGTCTACGGTTTCCGGGGTGTCGTGTTCGATGTCGATCCGGAATTCAACAATTCAGACGAATGGTATCAGTCGATTCCGGCCGAATCCCGGCCACGGAAAGACCAGCCGTTTTACCACCTGTTTGCTGAATCGACCGAGCATTCGCCCTATGTCGCCTATGTGTCCGAGCAGAATCTTGTCCCTGACGAGGACGATGACCCAATCAGCCACCCGGAAATGTTCGATTATTTTGATGGGCAGGAAAATGGCCGCTATGTGCCGCGGATGCTGCTGAACTAAGCTGCGTTACGAATTTTTTTCCAGATAATCGCGGACTTCAAAAACCAGGTCGGCTGCGGCTTGGTGAACTGCACTGCGAGCTGGTCATCCCATTGGCGGACCACCTTGGCGTGACCGCGCAGTTCAAGCTCACCGCTTGGCGGCTTCAGGATGACATGGAATTCGAAATACTGGTTGGCCTGAAGGGTGTCGTCATAGCCGGTAACCCGCATGCCGCCTTCTGAAAGATCGCCAAGGTCATAGGTTTCGCCGTAAATGCGAACCTGCTCTCCCTTGGCGGCAATGCGATCATGCTCGCGATTGTTGTCGCCGTCTTTCTTTTTGCCAAATCCAAACATGCGCATATATTCTCACGACTTACAGACCCTGTCCATGAGACGTTCGAGAAACGCCTCGCCTTTTTCTACCTGTTCCAAGCTTATGAATTCATTGGGTTTATGGGCCTGTTCGATGCTGCCGGGGCCACAAACGACACAGGGAATGCCACCTCTGTTCTGAAATAGACCGGCCTCGGTGCCGAATGCCACCTTGGCGTGATCGTTGCGGCCGGCCAGCTGTTTAACGAAGGTCACAACCTCATCGTTAACGTTCATGTCGAGCCCGGGCATGTCATTGACGCATGTGATGTCGATCCCGGTTGACGGATCAATCGCATGCATTTCCGGCTCGAGCACCTCTTTGGCCATGCGGATGATCTCGGCTTCGATGGGGTTTGGATCATCCGAGCCGATATAGCGGAACTCGAACTGGATGCGGCAGTCCTTGGGCACGATGTTGAGCGCAGTGCCGCCCTGAATGACGCCAGTATGCACGGTTGTGTGGGCGACATCGTATAGCGTGTCGAAAGGGCCGTCACTTTGCAGCTTGCGGGCCATGGTTTGCAGGTGTGCGATCAGGCGTGCAGCATATTCAATGGCGTTGACGCCCTGCGGGGCCAGACTGGAATGCGCCTCAAGACCGCGAATATGCGCATGGTAACTCCGCTTGCCCTTGTGACCGGTGATCACCTGCATGCTGGTCGGCTCACCGATAATTGCCATCTTTGGCTTGATCGGCAGACCGTTGATCATTTCGATCATCGGACGGACACCGACGCATCCGACTTCCTCATCATAGGAAAAAGCCAGGTGCAGGGGCGTTTCCAGCCTGCGATTGATGAAAGTCGGCAGCGATGCCAGCACCAGAGCGATAAAGCTTTTCATGTCTGAAGTGCCGCGTCCGAACAGTTTGGCGTCCTTTTCGACGACACTGAACGGATCGGAATGCCAGTCCTGCCCGTCAACCGGCACCACGTCGGTGTGGCCTGACAGCATAACCCCGGGTTTGTCGGTTGGGCCGACAGTGGCGTACAGGCTGGCCTTTGAGTTGTCATCGTTCGGAACCAGCGTGCTTTCGACGCCAAGATCGGATAAATAGTTCTGGACGAATTTAATCAGCGACATATTTGATTCGCGACTGGTGGTATCGAATGACACCAGTTTTGAGATCATTTCCAGACTTTTGGACGACGGCATGTACGACAACTCCCATTATTACTTGCGCGTGGTTTCATCCAAATTGACGTTTTGCGTCGGGTTTGCAAGGGTTTCATCA
This sequence comes from Rhodospirillales bacterium, assembly GCA_030727885.1. Classification (GTDB taxonomy): domain Bacteria; phylum Pseudomonadota; class Alphaproteobacteria; order Rhodospirillales; family Casp-alpha2; genus UBA4479. Next base: position 4,011 of record JANRAT010000210.1, read on the forward strand.
TGAGAAAGCCGAAACATGAATACGACGTTTAACAAAATGATCGCTGAGGCGCTGGTTAAACACCGGGCCGGACAGTTTGCCTTCCTGCAAGATCTTGTCCGCATCAATTCGACGACCCATCAGGCCGGTTTGTTCAAAGCCGCCGAGAAAGTCGCCGTGTTGCTGGAACGGCTCGGTTTCGAAGTCGAGCGTCACGCACCTTCCAAGGACCGATTTGAAGATGCCGGGCGACATCCTATGCAAAACCTTGTTGTACGACGTCGGTTTGCGGACGGCCCGGTTCTGGCGCTGGTCAGCCATCTCGATACCGTTGAGGCCGTCACGGGGTGGACCTATGATCCGTTCGGCGGCGATATCAGGGACGGTATGCTGCATGGACTGGGCGCGCTTTCCGGCAAGGGGCATTTGACGGCACAGGTTTTTGCCATCCTCGCATTGGCTGAGACCGAAGTGCCGCTGCACGGCAGCATTGAACTGCATATCAGCTTTGATGGCGAGAATGGGGG
>JANRAT010000211.1:0-520 GCA_030727885.1 Rhodospirillales bacterium
GGCAAATCGGTGACCATCAAATGCATGCTGGGCCTGATGATACCGGACAGCGGCTCGATCACCATCGACGGGCGTGAAGTCACAACCATGTCGCCCAGTGAGCGTGAAGCGATCAATCAGCAGGTTGGCATGCTGTTTCAGGCGGCTGCACTTTTTGATTCACTGACCGTTTGGGAAAATATTACATTCGGGTTGATCGCACGCAATCAATGCAAGCGCAGCGAAGCCCGGGATATCGCCGCCGAAAAAATACGCCTGGTCGGCCTGACGCCGGAGGTTCTTGATCTGTCGCCGGCAGAACTGTCAGCCGGCATGCAAAAACGCGTCGGGCTTGCCCGCGCCATCGCCACCAACCCCGAGATCATCTTCTTTGACGAGCCGACCACAGGTCTCGACCCGATCATGGCCGATGTCATCAACAACCTGATTGTTCACGTCAATCAGACCCTTGGGGCGACGGCCATAACCATCACCCACGACATGACCTCTGCCCGCAAGATCGGCGACCGCATCGCCATGC
>JANRAT010000211.1:530-3347 GCA_030727885.1 Rhodospirillales bacterium
GCTTTATGATGGCCGTATTATCTGGGCAGGACCGACCGATGCCATTGATCATAGTGATAATCCATACGTCGATCAGTTCATCCATGGACGCACCGAAGGCCCGATCAAGATGACAGTCCGGCGTTAAGGTTAAGCCAGAAAATCCAGATCTCGCATATTATAAAGCTCAAACAATGGGCCGACGACGGCGTGTTTGCGGATATTCGTGCAGATCCCGGCGATTTTAGGAGTCCGCTGCAAAAGTGACGGTGTATCAAAATGCCAGCAGGCATACGCCGCCAGATGGATGTCGAGAACCGTCATCGTATCGCCTAAAAACCAAGGCCCGTCTTTGAGCTCGGCTTCAACCACGTCAAATGATCTGTCCATACGCTCAGCTGAAGCCTGCTTGATCCCCTGCTGCCCGTTCGGGTCGGTGGTATAACGATCCGAGTAGGAATAGCGCAGATCCGGCTCATAGATATTGCACACCATATGCATCATCCAGCGGTACACCAAAGCCCGGTCCTGAGTACCGGCTGGCGGCAAAACTCCGGCCTCAGGATGCCTTTCCGCCACTGCCAGGGAGATCGCAACCGATTCGCACAACACGGAACCATCCGGCATCAACAGCGCCGGAATTTGCTGCATCGGGGATATTTTACTGAATTCCGTGTCATCAACACGGCCATTCGTTCTTTTGACGAGATGCCGATCAAATGCGACGCCAGCCAGGCTGAGCACTGCATCCGGCATAAAAGCTGCGGTTCTGGTCGACCAGAATAGCGTATACATGGCAGATATACTCCAAATTATACAATTTGCAGTTTAGCCAACCCTGAACAGAAAAACGAGGCCGCTTGCGACAATGCCCGGTATGGCTTAAGCCTCAATTCACTCAGGGCTGAGGGAGCGTGGCTTGGCCAAAGCTAAATCCAGTTATGTCTGCCAGGAATGCGGTGCTCTGCATCCGAAATGGATGGGGCGTTGTGATGCCTGTGGTGCTTGGAACAGCCTTAGCGAAGAAGTCGGCGCAGAAAGTGCCCCGAAGGGCCTCGGCGCCAAGCGCGGCAAGAAAATCAATTTTGTCGGCCTCGACGGCAGCGAAAAAGATCCGCCCCGCCGTGTCGCTGGCATGCCCGAGTTTGACCGGGTTCTGGGCGGCGGTCTGGTACCGGGTTCAGCAGTCCTGGTAGGGGGCGATCCCGGGATCGGAAAATCGACCTTGCTGATGCAGGTCACCGCAAAGCTCGCGAATGGCGGCAAAACGGTCTACATCTCCGGCGAAGAGGCCATTGCCCAGCTGCGCCTCAGAGCGCGGCGGCTTGGCTTCGACAAGGCGCCGGTTTCCCTCGCCGCAGCCACCAATGTTCGCGACATCGTCGCCACCCTCGACAGCCCTGATATGGTCGACGTGGTGGTCATTGATTCCATTCAAACCATGTATCTCGATAATCTGGAAAGCGCGCCAGGCACCGTCTCACAGGTCCGCGCATCGGCTCAGGAACTGATCCGGCTCGCCAAGCGTCGCGGCTTTGCCCTGTTGCTGGTCGGCCACGTCACCAAGGACGGATCCCTTGCCGGCCCACGCGTGCTTGAGCACATGGTCGACACCGTGCTGCATTTCGAGGGCGAACGCTCGCATCATTTCCGCATCCTGCGTGCCGTCAAGAACCGCTTCGGACCGGCTGATGAAATCGGTGTTTTTGAGATGTCTGACGAAGGCCTGGTTGAAGTCGAGAACCCCTCTGCACTGTTCCTTGGCGAGCGTGAAGGCGATGTTTCAGGTGCCGCCGTATTCGCAGGTATTGAGGGCACCAGACCTGTTTTGGTGGAAATTCAGGCATTGGTCGCACCAAGCGCCCTGGCAACGCCGAGACGCGCCGTGATCGGCTGGGATGGCAACCGCCTCGCCATGGTCATGGCAGTGCTGGATGCACGTTGCGGGCTTGCATTAGGGCCGCTGGATGTGTACCTCAACGTCGCTGGTGGCTTGAAGATTTCCGAACCTGCGGCCGACCTTGCCGTCGCCGCGGCTTTGCTCTCGTCGGAAAGCGGTGAAGCCATATCCGGTCCCACTGTCATTTTCGGTGAAATCGGGTTATCCGGCGAAATCCGACCTGTTTCCAGGGTCGATGCACGGCTCAAGGAGGCCGCAAAGTTGGGATTCACTCGAGCCATCGGACCTCGCATGCGTTCAGCCAAAGGCGCTAAAGCGGTAGATTACGGCCTGGAAATGATAGAGATTTCGCATCTCAGCGAACTGGCAAATGCTATTTTACCAGCAACGCGAACACACCGGGCGATTGGTTGAGGATCCCTGATGGACGCCATTAAAAACCTGCCGGTCAACGTGGTCGATATCGGTGTCCTGCTTATTCTGCTGGTTTCGGCTGTCCTAGCTTACGCACGTGGTTTTGTACATGAAGTCCTGTCGGTTGGCGGATGGATCGGCGCGATCTTCGCGACGTTCTATGGTTTCCCTTATGCCAAGCCAATTGCCAGACAATATATTTCCTTCGATCTCGCGGCCGATCTCGCAGCCGGGACGTTTATTTTTATCGTAACGCTGGTTTTTCTTTCTCTTATTACGCGCGCTGCCGCGAAGTCCGTCCAGAACAGTGCGCTCAATGTACTGGACCGGTCTTTGGGATTTTTGTTCGGTCTGGCCCGGGGGGCGGTCCTGGTCTGTGTTGCCTATATCGGGCTGGAACTGATCATGCCGGCTGAAGATCAACCTTCAATCGTCCGTGAAGCCCGAACCCTGCAGTTGATAAAACCGGGCGCCGCCTTACTTAAGCAACTAGTCCCCGACCACATTACCGGCCAGAGCACAGG
>JANRAT010000211.1:3357-4489 GCA_030727885.1 Rhodospirillales bacterium
ATGTGAAGGGGCTTTTGACGCCCAAGCCAAAACAACAAGACGTGCCTGCCCAAGAGGGTTACAATAAAGATCAGCGTAAAAATCTTGAACGTTTGATCGACGGCACAGGTTCCAATCAGTGACGATTAACGTTAGGATGCCCGCTATGACCGACCAGACAAGCGACCTTCATGATGACGATCATCCGCACGAAGAGTGCGGTTTGTTCGGTATCTTCGGGCATATTGATGCTGCTGCACACACCGCGCTCGGGTTGCACGCCCTGCAGCACCGCGGTCAGGAAGCCGTCGGCATCGTTACCTATGACAGCGGACAGTTTAACAGTCATCGCGCCCTCGGCCTGGTCGGCGACAACTTCTCGACCGAAGAAGTTATCCGCCAGCTGACCGGAAGCATGGCGATCGGCCATGTCCGGTATTCGACCACAGGCGGGACCGTCATCCGCAACGTTCAGCCACTTTTTGCAGAATTCAAATTCGGCGGCCTTGCCGTTGCCCACAACGGCAATCTGACCAACGCCTATGCCGTTCGTCGTGCCCTGATCGAACGCGGCAGCATCTTTCAGTCGACCAGCGATACAGAAACCATCATTCATCTGATTGCACGAAGCGAATACGGTCGCGTTGTCGACCGCCTCACGGACGCCTTGTCGCAACTCGAAGGGGCATATTCTCTCGTAGCCCTGACCGGCAAGAAACTGATTGGCGTTCGCGATCCCTATGGCGTCAGGCCACTGGTCATCGGCCGTCTGGGCGAAGCCTACATCATTACGTCGGAAACCTGTGCACTCGACATCATCGGAGCCCGCTTTGTCCGCGACATCGATCCCGGTGAAATCGTTGTTGTCGACGAAAACGGATTGCATTCCCTGAAGCCGTTTTCCAAAAAGCCCCGCCGTTTCTGTATCTTCGAATACATTTACTTTGCCCGTCCGGACAGCACCATCGAGGGCCGCCACGTCTATACCGTTCGTAAGAACATTGGTCGTGAACTGGCAATAGAAAGCAGCGTTCCTGCTGACGTCATCGTCCCGGTTCCCGATAGCGGTGTGCCGGCAGCACTTGGCTATGCTCAGGAAGCCAACATTCCTTTTGAGCTTGGGATCATCCGCAATCATTACGTCGGCAGGACC
>JANRAT010000212.1 GCA_030727885.1 Rhodospirillales bacterium
GGCCGCACCACCGACAAGGACAAACTTGTTTATCTTGCGAGGTGGCAGGGCCTCATCTTTTACGTCGTCAATCGCCTTGCTGGTAACGGCACCCTCTTTTTCAGAGGATTCCGTTAACTCAGTCTTTTTGCCGCGGCCAAGCTTGAGCGCCATGCCGTCTCCCCCAAAGTCTGCCTAATTGCCCGGGCATGATAACCGGTTCCCGGGCGAAGCGGAATCCCTACCTTTAAAATGATCTGCGGTGTGTTTCTGCGCACTTCCAAGTTGCCGCAATTCGATATATATTTGTCGGTATGGATAAGAAAAATCCGTTTAATATCAATGCCCTGAGTGTGCTCGGGAACAGCTTTGGCGCAGCCGCAAAGGCGGCAGGCGCCGTTGTCGGGCTGCTATGCCTGACGCTTGTATCAATGCCGCTGCTTGTGTCCGGACACGCCATGGCTGCCGAATCGCCTCAACCGAGCTTTTTCAATTCGGTCGAAGTGAAATCAAATGATCTGACTCCATTCACCAAATGGCTCTCTGCGCTGGCGCGGTATTCCAAGGAATCCGCTGCAAATGTGAAGTTCCAGTGCAATTCACAGGAAATGCATTTCTGCAGCTATGATGACTGGCTTAATTTTCTGAAAGAGCTCGAGGGCAAGGAACCACTTGTTCAGCTGAACGAGGTCAACAAGCGCGTCAATCAGGCCAAATATGTGACCGATACCGCAAATTGGGGTCAGAACGATTATTGGGCGACGCCGGCTGAGTTCATGTCCAAGTTCGGCGATTGTGAGGATTATGCAATCCTCAAATACCTTTCACTGCGCCGTCTGGGCTGGAAAGAAAACGATCTGCGTGTGGTCGCCGTCAAAGACATGAACCTGAAGGTCGGCCATGCGGTACTGGTCGTTTTCTTCAAACATCCGCAGAACGGACAGATTCTGACCCTCCTGCTCGACAACCAGATCCCGAACATCGTCAATGATGCCTCGATCCGCCATTACCAGCCGGTGTTCTCGATCAACAAGTACTTCTGGTGGCGTCATACGCCTGTGCCCATCAACTGATGGATCATTATCGCCATCGGATCCCCTGAAATCCGGCTGAAATGGGACTGTCTTCAGTCTAAATGCCGAAACCTCTGGAATTTTCCGGCTTTATCACTACATTTCGGAATACCTAAACCGGAGAGACTATGACTGACCTTGTGAGCGAAATCGCGTCGAGACGCACCTTCGCCATTATTTCCCACCCTGACGCCGGTAAAACCACGCTAACGGAAAAGCTGCTGCTGTTCGGTGGTGCTATTCAGTTGGCCGGTGCCGTCAAAGCCAGGGGTGATCAACGCCGGGCGCGCTCTGACTGGATGAAGGTCGAGCGCGAGCGGGGCATTTCCGTTGCCTCGTCGGTGATGACCTATGACTATTCGGATTGCACCTTCAACCTGCTCGACACGCCGGGCCACGAAGACTTTTCCGAAGACACCTATCGTACCCTGACAGCCGTCGACAGCGCCGTAATGGTGATCGATGCAGCGCGCGGTATTCAGGCGCAGACCCGCAAGCTGTTCGAGGTCTGCCGTCTCAGGAACGTGCCGATTACCACGTTCATCAACAAGATGGACCGTGAAGCTCGTGATCCGTTCGAATTGATGGATGAAATCGAGCAGACCCTGCAGTTAGACGTGACGCCGGCCAGCTGGCCGATCGGCATGGGCCGCGATTTTCTGGGCTGCTACGATCTGCTTAACGACAGGCTGGTGCTGGTTTCCAAATCCAAGGGCGAGCGCCCGGATGTCGGCGAGCCGTGCAACGGTCTCGATGACCCCAAGCTGGATGAGTTGTTGCCCGATTATGCCGTCGCCAAGCTGCGCGAAGATGTCGAGATGGTACGGGGACTTTGTCCGGCCCTGGATGAGGAAGCCTTTGCCGAAGGCAACATGACGCCGGTCTATTTCGGCAGCGCCATCAATAATTTTGGCGTTCGCGAGATTCTGGACGGACTGGTGCAGCGCGCACCGCGTCCGCGCGCACAGGAAGCCCGCGAACGGATGGTCGAGCCCGATGAAAAAAACTTCACCGGTTTTGTTTTCAAGATTCAGGCGAATATGGATCCCAAGCATCGTGACCGGATCGCCTTTGTGCGCATCTGTTCAGGACGCTTCAAACGCGGCATGAAACTCAAGCATTCACGCAGCGGCAAAATCCTCAACGTCCATAATGCCGTGCTGTTTCTGGCGCAGGACCGAGAGCTGGCCGAGGATGCCGTAGCAGGGGATATCATCGGTATTCCGAACCACGGCAATCTGCGTATTGGTGACGTGTTGAGCGAGGGTGAAGACCTGCACTTCATCGGAATCCCGAGCTTTGCGCCGGAAATGCTGCAGAAAGTACGTCCGGAAGATCCGTTGAAAGCCAAGCATCTTGGACGCGCCTTGCAGCAACTGGCGGAAGAGGGCGCTGCCAGGGTGATCAAGCCATCACTCGGCGCGGACTGGATCGTCGGTGTGGTCGGGGTTCTGCAATTTGAAGTAATGGCCGACCGGATCCGCACTGAATATGATGTTCCGGTGCGGTTCGAGCCGACGGAATTGATGACCGCACGCTGGATCGGTGGCGACGCACAAATGATGAAGCAATTCATGGATACCAACAGAGCCTCAGTCGGCATTGATCATGATGGCGAGCCGGTGTTTCTGGCACGCAATGCATGGCACATGAACAAGGCGATAGAGGACTGGCCTGGACTGCAATTCATGAAAACCCGCGAGCAGATTGTTTGATGAATGGACGAGTGATCCGATCATGAAGCCGAAACTTGAATACACCCGACTGCCCCCAGAAGAAACGCATCGGCTTCTGCTCGAGACCCGCGCCGCCCGTCCGAAGGATCAGCCGATGTGGATATTCGGCTTTGGCTCGCTGATGTGGAATCCCTGCTTCACATACGACGTCAAGGCACCGGCGGTGTTGCGCGGCTATGACCGGAAATTTCACATCTGGACAACACGGGCACGGGGCACGCCGGACAATCCGGGGCTTGGCCTATGCCTGGAAGATTGCATGGGATTATGCCGGGGTATTGCCTATCGGCTGGTTGAAGAGGATATCGAATCAGCTTGGGAGCGGCTCTGGGAACGTGAAATGGGCAGTGGCGTTTACCGTGCGTCCTGGGTCTTGGTAGAGACGGAAGAGCATGGCCGTGTGCCGGCCCTTACATTCATCGTCAATCGCGATCATCCGCATTATGCCGGACCCATGCCGACTGAGCAGATGGCAGAAATTATGGCGGGTGCCTGTGGGAGTTACGGCCCGTGCCGGGATTATCTTGCCGGTACCGTCGAGGAAATGCGGAAACTGAACGTTTTCGATAAGGACCTTGAGGCGCTACTGGCCAAAGTCGATGCCCTGGAAACTAAGAAGCAGGGCTGAACCGGCGCCTTACTGGCACTTTGCCGAGGCATCAATCTGGAATGTGCGTTTGTACCAGGATGGGTCAATCGCCATGCCGACTTCGCCGGTCATGTTCTGTGATTTGGTCACCTTGAACATTTTGGTTTCACCGGCTGTCAGTGACATGCGCCGCGCGCTGATGACCTGACGGTTGGGTCCATCAATCCTGAACATTGAGAAGGTTCCCGTGCTCGGCCAATCGCTACCGTCGTTGGTGACCACAAAGGTCGTCTCACCGGCTTCACAGCTCGACGAGATTTTCAATTTGATCGGTTTTCCGGTCAGGCTGGCAACTTGATTATCCAGCCCAACAACCTTGGTGTTGTCTTTAATACCCTTTGTTTCGGCAACTTTGGTGGTTGTATCGCCGGCAGCTGTTGTAAAATTATTCAACGATGCAAGGACCTGATCTTCAGCAAGGCATTGCGCAACAGCAAGCCATTGACGTGAAGCGTAGATATAACGGTTGATGCCGGTCGCATCGACCCTGACCGGTTGGCCGCGCACGTTGAGAACCGCACCTTCATCCGATTTCTGAAGTTTTTGCAACGCTTCCAGATTTTTCTGCAGCGTGACCAGATAGGGAGTCCAGTCGCCGCCAGCGGATTTGTTGACGTAGTTTTTCACCTGCTCATGGGTGAAGCTGCCCAGATATTCACTTTCAGGAAAAGGTGGGCACTCTGCGTGCGCTTGTGATGCAGCGCCAAACAGAAAAGCGACGGCAAATATGGTACGGCGAAACGACATTAAAAAACCTCTCATGAAAAACTGAGAGGACCCTATAGGGCGAAGCTGAACAGAGACTGACGTGATCCCGTTTTTTTGTATCAAATTGTATCAATAATGGCAAAAAAGGGGCAGTTATCCGTGATTTTTACGCTCACGGTGAATGATATAGAAGCCTGATGCGATGATGATTCCGGCACCGACATAGGTCCATATGTCAGGTATCGTACCAAACAAAACGAACCCGATCAGCGTCGCCCAGATCAGGTTGGTATAACTGTATGGGGCCACTTT
>JANRAT010000213.1 GCA_030727885.1 Rhodospirillales bacterium
GGATGTGACCGAGCATTTCTTCGGCATTGGCGCGCACTTCAGCAACAGACTTGGAAACGCGAACCCCGCCCTTGCCATCCGGTTTGCCCTTGAAGCGACCGGCACCACGGCCACCCGCATGAATTTGCGACTTGACGACGCAGATGCCGCCGCCCAAAGATTCGGCCGCTTTGGCTGCTTCGTCCGCGGTATAGGCGACATGCCCCTTGGGCACGGCGACGCCATATTTTGCGAGCAAAAGTTTACCCTGGTATTCGTGGATATTCATATCGCTTCCCCGGTTATGCCGCCCCCGGGCCTGACCGGGAGCGGTGACTTCTTATCGACAGCTTATTGTTTATTTCGTTCCAGCAGCAGCGACCGTTGAAGCCGCAGCGGCCTTCGGTGCAGCAGCCTTTTTCTTGGCAGCCGGCTTCTTCTTCGCAGCAACTTTCTTCGGCTTGGCTTTTTTGGCAGCCGCAGCCTTGATCTTGTTTACAATTTTGACCAGATCCTTGACCGCTTTGACGGAAGCCTTGAACATCGACTTTTCATTGGCGTCCAGATTGATCTCGACAATGCGCTCGACACCCTTGGCACCGATCACCACCGGCACACCGACATAGATGCCTTTGACGCCGTATTCGCCTTTGAGGTATGCGGCGCAAGGCAGCACACGTTTTTTGTCCTTGAGATAGCTTTCAGCCATCGCAATCGCAGACGAGGCCGGCGCATAGAAAGCGGAACCGGTCTTCAGCAGGGCCACGATCTCGCCGCCGCCCGAACGGGTGCGCTGAACGATTTCGTCAAGCTTCTGCTGTGTGATCCATTTCATCTTGATCAGATCGGGCAGCGGAATACCGGCCACCGTTGAATAACGCACCGACGGCACCATGGTATCGCCATGACCACCAAGCACGAACGCTGTCACGTCTTCGACGGAAACGTTCATCGCTTCGGCCAGGAAATACTGGAACCGCGCACTGTCAAGAACGCCGGCCATGCCGACGACCATGTTGTGCGGCAGACCGGATGCATCGCGCAGCACCATCACCATGGCATCAAGCGGATTGGTGATGCAGATGACGAAAGCCTTCGGTGCATATTTTTTGATACCGGCGCCGACCTGTTCCATGACGCTGGTGTTGATGCCGATCAGATCGTCGCGGCTCATGCCCGGTTTGCGGGCCACGCCGGCGGTGACGATGATGACATCGGCATCCTTGATTGCGGCGTAGCTGTTGGCGCCCTTCATTGCGCAGTCGAAGCCTTCAACAGGTGCGCTTTCTGCGATATCCAGAGCCTTGCCCTGCGGGATGCCGTCGACGATGTCGAACAGAACAACATCACCGAGTTCCTTCAGGCCCACCAGATGAGCGAGCGTACCACCAATATTTCCCGCACCGATAAGTGCGATTTTGTTTCTTGCCATGAAATTCGTTCCCGTAGCTTTCAAAAGAAATGCAGACACGCCTGACGCGGTCATTCATTGAATTCGTAACGCCTTTAGTGAAGCAGGGCAAGGATTGAGCAATATTTCGGACCGATCGGTTCAATAAAAAATGCAACATGGAATGGCGAACTTAACGGCCTGGAAATGACGGTGGTGTCGACCGGGAATGCGGCGCGTGTCAGCGGCGTGGTTTCACGCAGCCGAGGCGTTAACCGGCAGCGGACTGATGCGGCAGGGCAATGTATTCCGGAGACTGCATTTCCATCAGTCTGGAGACCGTGCGCTCGAATTCGAAGGCGCCGTCGCCTTCGGTATAAAGCTCAACCGGTGGCACCGCTGCCGAGCAGATGAAATTCACTTTGGCCTCATACAAGGCATCGATCAGCGTCACGAAGCGTTTAGCCTCGTTCCGGTTTTCCGGGCCAAGTTTCGGCACATTGCGCAGCAAAAGGGTATGGAACCTGGAGGCAATCGCCAGATAGTCACCGGGGCCGAGTGGTTTTGCGCACAGTTCGTCAAAATCGACACACGCGACACCCTCGGCGGTTCTGGCGATATCGACGGCCCGGCCGTTGACGTCGAGCGTCGTCTTCTTCGCCTTGAAGCCGATCGTCAGGCTTTCGAAATCCTGTTCAAGTTTCATATCGGCGACAGGACCGGATGGCGTCAGATAAGCATCCATGCTCTGCAGCCGCTCCAGGCGATAGTCTCGCGCCGCCTGAACTTCCAGAACATTCATGTGCTGCAGCAGAACATCGATAAACGGCAAAAAGCGGTCACGCTGCAACCCGTCCTTATATAGATCCTTGGGATGCCGATTGGACGTCGCGACGATGACCACGCCTTGCGCAAACAACGCTTCGAACAGACGCCCCAAAATCATCGCATCGGCGATGTCCGTGACGTGGAATTCATCGAAGCACAACAGCCACGCCCGCTCGGCGATAACCCGCGCCAGCGGCGGCAAGGGGTCTTTGCTTTCAGAAACCTTGCCAAGCTTTTGCGATTCCCTGAAGGCATGAATACGGCGATGTACTTCCTGCATGAAAGCATGGAAATGCACGCGCTGTTTATGCTCGATCGGTACATGATCAAAGAACAGATCCATGATCATTGACTTGCCGCGACCGACCCCGCCCCAAAGATAAAGCCCCTTGGGGGGCTGACGCTTGCTGCCGCCGATCCCCAGCCTGGCCGCCCAGCCTTTCTTGCCCATCTGCTCGCTGTAGCTCTGCAAATCCTCGCCAAGCGTGCTCAGCAACGCCATCGCCCGGGCCTGGGCCGGATCGGGGTTGATCTTCCCCGACGCGACGAGTTCCTGATACTGACGTTGCGGCGAAGACATCGGCTAAATCGCTAGCGTATTCAAGCTGCGCCGCGGGCGGCTGCGGGCGTATCAAAACCGTAAAGTTTTTCCATTTCCCGGCGCGTCCGGTAGGCCACGCTGTCGGCCGGCGTGTCGACATCGGACCAGCATATCACCGCATCCTTCGGCAATTGATGCTTGAGGCTGACGCCGTGTGCGAGACCGATCGGCACCGCGTCGGCATCCCGGGAATCCCGTGCCGTCATCAACCGCCCCCAGACTGTGAAGCCGCCCTCACCGTCCAGTTTCTCACCGGCTTCAAGATCGCGCTTGGCGACAGCGACAACGTCACCCTTCCATTCCCGGGGAGCACCCGTTGGCAAACTCAGCAATCCTGCCCAGGCAACGCTGACCCCGAGTTCCAGCCCGATCAGATGATACGGCCGCCACAGCGCCGAATAACGGCCGCTCGGATCGGTCACGAGACCATAATCGGAAAAGCAGCGTTTCACATAATCCGTTGGTGCTTCAAATGTCACGTAGACGCCCCAACGGAGATTGTCGGGGATGTCGATGCCGTCACGGGTTCGGCTGGAAACAACCTCGACCTGCCCCTTCTGATCCAGAATTCCGCCGGCGCTCGAAGGTATCAGCGTCGAAGCGAGCTTTGCCGTACCACACGGCGGGAAAGACAGACCTCCGGCCGGTGCATTCAAGCCGCAGGCGTTGGCCACGGCAGCCATCTCAATGGCAGATTTGGTCCCGTCCAGAAACGAATTGAACATCTTCGCATTCATGCCGCTGGCGGCGGCACGCTCGGCGGTGAGCCCGTAATGGTTCCACACCGTGTCCGGCGTTGACGCGTGAAACTCCGGCATATAGAGCGTACCCTTGCCGGCGGCGATGACCTCAAGACCGATTGAGCGCGCCCAGTCGACCTGTTCGGCGATCAGCGATGGCTGGTCGCCATAAGCCAGCGTGTAAACAACACCGGCGGCATCGGCCTTCTGTTTCAGCAGCGGCCCGACCAGCACGTCGGCTTCGACATTGACTATGACCACATGGCGGCCGCGTTGAAAGGCCGACAGGGCATGGCGGATACCGGCTTCAGGCACGCCGGTCGCTTCGATCACCACATCCAGTCCGCCGGCATTGATCAGAGCTTCGCTGTCATCGGTAATCCAGGTGCTGCCCTGTGCCAGTGCCTTGGCCGATGAGGTCGCGGAAATTCTATCTTCCGACCAGCCGGTCTCGATCAATGCTGCACGGGCACGATTGACGTCCAGGTCGGCAACGGCAAGCAGATGCATGCCAGGTGTCATCCTGACCTGAGACAGGAACATGGTGCCGAATTTACCGGCACCGATCAGTCCGACCCGGATCGGGCGGTCCTGTTCGGCTCGTTCGTTGAGCAAATGGCTAAGATTCATGCTAAACTCTCCTTCGCGGGGACAGACTTTAACACCCGTCAGCGCGGCTTGAAACACCGGCGACAATCCGCCACCTGCATCGATATTGGAGCAAGACGAACGGCATGCAAACGATTCTTAACCAGGAAGGCATCATTCGCATGGCCGTATTTCTGGGCGTCATGGTCGCCATGATGGTTCTTGAAGCGGTCTTGCCCCGTCGCCAACGCGGGCTGGAACGGCGCCAGCGCTGGCCGGCGAACCTTGGTATTGTCGTTGCCGACACCCTGCTGGCCAGACTGATTATC
>JANRAT010000214.1 GCA_030727885.1 Rhodospirillales bacterium
AAGAGCACAGGCCCGTGCCATGGTGTTTTCGAGTTCCCGCACGTTACCGGGCCACGGATAGTTCCGCAGTTTAGTCGCGGCATCTTCGGAAATAATTTTGTGCGGCACATCATTGGCTTCAGCATATTTGGCAGCGAAAAACTCGGCCAACGGCAGGATATCGGCCGGACGTTCGCTCAGCGACGGCAGTCGCAGATTGACGACGTTAAGGCGGAAATACAGATCTTCGCGGAACTGGCCGTCACGGACCGCCTGTTCCATGTTGCGGTTCGAGGTTGCCAGAATACGCACATTCACCGGGATCGATTTGTTCGAGCCGATGCGGTCAAGCACGCGTTCCTGCAGGACGCGGAGCAGCTTTGACTGCAGCCGGACATCCATTTCGCTGATTTCATCAAGCAGCAGGGTGCCGCCGTCGGCTTCCTCGAATTTGCCGATCCGTCTGGCGACGGCGCCGGTAAAGGCACCTTTCTCGTGGCCGAATAGTTCGGATTCCAGAAGCGTTTCCGGGATCGCCGCACAATTGACGGCAACAAAACGCCGGTCCTTGCGTTTCGACTTGCTGTGAATGTAGTGCGCCAGCACTTCCTTGCCGGTCCCGGATGGCCCGGTGATCAGCACACTGGCTTCCGATGGCGCGATCTGCTCGGCCATTTTCACGGCGGCGGCCATTTTCGGATCTTTGTAAATCAGCGCGTGCTGGTCTTCGGTGACCGCTTCGAGGACTGCGGCAATCAGTTCCGGATCGGGCGGCAGCGGCACGTATTCACGGGCACCCGCACGCACCGCACGGACGGCAGCCTGGGTATCGTTGGAAACGCCGCAGGCCACGACCGGCACATGGATACGCTCAGCCTGGATGGCCGCCATGAATTCCGCAACATCAAGAACGACGTCGATCATCACCAGATCGGCACCGATGCGCCGCAGCAGATCAAGGCCGGATTCAACCGTATCCGCCTGCTGTACCTTGGCGCCGCGTTTGATGGCGATCTGGCTGGCAGCGCCGATTTGTCCGTTCAGGGTTCCGACTATGATGAGTTGCATGACGCGATTGGCTTCCTGGTCTCTTCGTTAATCGAAATATTTAATACGCTGTGACGGCGGCAGAATGCTGTTGAGCATCATTTCCAGCCGTCTCGGGTTTTCCTGTCGGCCGATCGAGGCTGACGAAAGAAGAAAAATCTGATGCAGCAGGGCTTCCTCTCCGGAATTGCGCTCAAGCTTTGAAGCGAGCGGCAGGAACACCATGTTGGACAGCACCGCACCGTAAAAGGTGGTCAGCAGCGCGACCGCCATGGCCGGGCCGATGGTGGTCGGGTCCTGCAGGTTGCCGAGCATCTGCACGAGACCGATCAGGGTGCCGATCAGGCCCATTGCCGGTGCGAATTCCGCCATTTTCCGGAGCACGCTGGCGCTTTGCCGATGTCTTTGCAGCATCGACATCAGTTCGCGCCGTAAAATCTGCTCCACTTCCTCGCCCGGCGTGCCGTCGATCACCATGCTGATGCCCTGATGAAAGAAAGGCTCATCGCGGATATCGTTGAAGACATTCTGCAGGGCCAGCACGCCTTGCTTGCGGGCGACTTCGGCAACCTGCAACGCCTTGTAGGCGGCGTCGAAGGGGCTTTGCGTGTTGTACATCAGGGCGTGGCTGATGACGCCAACAGTGCCGAACATTTCGCGGAAGCTGAAACAGATCGTGGTGATGGCCAGTGTGCCGCCGATGACGATCAGGATTGACGGCGGGTTGATAAAGCTTTCCGGCGCACCACCCAGCATGATCGCGGTAATGATCATGGCAAATCCGCAAATCAGACCGATGATCGTCGCTATATCAAACGACCTTCCACCGGCGCTCTGGATTTGTTCGTCAGCCATGAATATACGCTCCGTGCCTAGTTGGCGCGTTCGGTCTTGATGATTTCCGTCATCGTCACGCCGAGGCGGTCCTCAACGACCACCACTTCGCCGCGCGCCACCAGACGGTTGTTGACGTAGATGTCAATCGCCTCACCGACCTTGCGGTCCAGTTCGACGACGGCGCCACGGCCAAGCTTCAGGAGGGCGCTGACCGGCATTGTCGTTTTGCCAAGCACGGCAGAAACCATCACCGGGATATCATATACGGCTTCCAGATCCTTGGCGCTGCGTGGCAGATCGCCCATATCGGTCATCGCCGAACCGATGGAATCCTGGGATTCCTTTTTCGGTGCCGGTGTGTCGTCGGCTTCACTTAAATCAGCCAAATTGAGCCCACTTTCATTTTCTTCAGCCATTGATTTTCTCCTGTTCCGGTTTACTGACCAGATGGATCACGTTCGTCGTCATCGTTCATAGTACCTTGCGCGTCGAGTATAGCGGTTGCGGTTGCCGGTGACAGAGGATCGGGGTTCGAGACCGCTGCCTTCTCATCGGGTTCATCCACAGCATCGTCGTCCAGGCCATCGGAAGGCCTCTCCGAAGCGTCTGCAATGGGCGTCGGCGTGAAAGCAACGCCTTCTATAAAATCTTGATCTAAAACACTATTTTCGTCATCAGATGCGGCCTCGTCAGGGGCGTCGCTGGGTGCGAAAGGTGGCTCGTCGCTGGTATTGTAATTATCTTCGAGTCGATCCCGGAATCCGTCATCTGTCGTCTCGTCCGCTGTTTCTTCGACGGCATCCGGCATTGCCGCCGCGTTCGTCTCTGCCGATTCGCTGATTTCGTTTTCCCAGCTGGGCGATTGATCGGCGAAATCGTCTGTTTCGGCGACCTCATCGGGCTGCTCGACCTGTTGATCGGAGGCCTCTGGGGCGTCGTTTTGCGGCGTCGCGGCAACTTCCGGCGCAGTCTCTTCAGGGGCACTCGGCGGCTCATCTCCGTCATCTTTTTCGGGGCCATGCAGATTGTGTTCGATGATCTTGTCAATCATCTCCCACAACTCGCCCGCATCACGGACCGCTGCGCCGTTTGACCATTCGATCCGGCAATCACCCAGCGGCATTGCAGGATCGGGGGTGACGAAAACCTTGCCCTCGAAACCGGCCCGTTGCGTCATGATCGCCATTCTTTCGGTCAGCGGTTCGCGTATTTCAGGATTGACCATGATCTGGATGCGCGGCTCTTCGGTGACGGCCTTCAGGGTTTCCTGGACGACCCGTTCGACCTCGCCAAGGGCATTGCGGGCATTGAGGTCAGGAAACATTTTTCTGGCGATGGCCGTCGAGATTGTAATCATCTCGCGGGCGATTTCGGCATTGGCTTCGGTTTGCCGGGTAAATATGTCGGTCAGGTGACCGCTGGCCTTTTCAATGCTTTCCAGAAGCCTCTGCTCGGTTGCATCGGCGGCTTCCCTGCGGCCTTCTTCCTTGCCGGCGGCAAAGGATTCCGTTCGCGCCTCAGCCAGTTCCTCTTCGCTGAAGGTCGGCACGACGATCTCGGGTTCGACTTCCTCCTCGACCTCAGGCTCCTTGACCTCGGGTTCATCCGGGGCGTCGAAATCCAGATCAAAGGTGAATTTCTTGACGTTAGACATTCAGATAACTACCCGATCAGTTCCTGCGGAGGCGAGCCGGATCAATAGATCAGTTCGCTTTCCTCGTCCGAACCGGCGATGACGATTTCGCCGGCATCCGACAGCGCCTTGGCGACCTGAACGATACCGGACTGCGCCTCGTCGACGTCTTTCAGTCTGACTGCGCCCATCGCGTCCATGTCTTCTTTCATCATCTTGCCTGCGCGTTCGGACATGTTGGCGAAGAACAGTTCCTTGACCTCTTCCGACGAACCCTTGAGGGCAACCGCCAGCTGATCTTTCTCGACCTGACGCAGCAGCAACTGGATGCCGCTGGAATCGACCCGGACCAGATCGTCGAAGGTGAACATCAACTGCTTGATACGCTCGGCCGATTCACGGTTGCGCTCTTCAAGGGCGGTCATGAAGCGGGTTTCAGTGTTGCGATCAAGGTTGTTGAAGATGTCGGCCATCAACTCGTGGCTGTCGCGACGTGCGGTACGCGCCAGGTTGGTCATGAATTCGTTACGGAGCGTGCGCTCAACGTGATCGAGAATTTCCTTCTGCACGGCTTCCATGCGCAGCATCCGCATGATCACTTCCATCGAGAAGTTTTCCGGCAACAGTGCAAGCACCCGGGCGGCGTGGTCGGTCTTGATCTTGGAGAGCACCACCGCGACGGTCTGCGGGTATTCGTTTTTAAGATAATTGGCGAGCACGGCTTCGTTCACGTTGCCGAGCTTGTCCCACATGGTACGACCGGCCGGACCACGCATTTCTTCCATGATCTGCTTGACCCGGTTTTCGGGCAGCGAGCTCATCAGCAGGCGTTCTGTAGAATCGTAGGAACCGACAAGGCCACCGGCGGTCGACAGCTGATCGGCGAATTCGACGAACAGTCTTTCGACAACCCCGGCGTTCAATGAACCCAGTGTCGAC
>JANRAT010000215.1 GCA_030727885.1 Rhodospirillales bacterium
ACTCCCCAGCGCACCGGCCACGCTCCACGAACCATCATCGAAGCCGACCGAGACACTGCCATCTGCACCGGTCAGAGTTTTATCTCCGACCCGAAGCTTTCCGCCGGGTAATAATATTTTCTCGATGCCGCCCGGTGCGCAGATACTCACAGACCCGTCGCTCGTGTCGCAATGACCGACAGCTTCCGCATTCAGAAGGGTACTCGTTGAATTCATAAGTGAAAACTAGCACCCGCGCGCAAATACCGGCAAGCAGGGTGCGTCGGCGCTGACTAACGGGGTCGCCTGAGCACTGCGACCGCTTCAACGTGATAGCTCATCGGGAATTGGTCGACCGGGGTTATTTTCTCAATGCTATAACCGCCATCAACCAGAATGCGCAGGTCTCTGGCCATGGTCGCAGGGTTACACGACACGGCAACAATGACCGGAACCATACTGTCAGCCAGACATTCTGCCTGTGCTTTGGCGCCGGCCCTCGGCGGATCGAAAACCACGGCACCAAGCTCGTTGAAGGCTGATGTCTCCAGCGGGCTTTCCTTCAGATCCCTGACCGATGTCCGGATATGCCCGCCAAGTCCGGCGCGCCCTGCCGCCTGATCCAGTGCGGCAATCTGTGTCGGATTGTCATCCACGGCCAGAACATGCTTACCCGCACTTGCCAGTGAAAATGTGAACGTGCCGATACCGCAGTACAGATCCGCGACATGCTTGGCATCTGCAACACCTTCAGCGACCAGTTCCTGCAAAACGGCCTCGCCTTCCTTTGACGGCTGCAGGAAACCGCCACCGGGCAGGCTGATCTCGGCCTTGCCGATACGCAGTCCAACGGCGCGGCGCTGCGATATCGGCTCAGGCCCCTCGCCAGGCCGTTGCCAGGATATGCGGGCAATATCGAAGGCCTCAGCAAAAGCCGCGATTTTTTCGCGTTTATGCAGATCCAAAGCAACATCACTCATCACACAGACATCAACATTCATGGCATCAATCGCAGTTATGGCAATATCAGCCCGGCACGGTGCATCAAGAATATCTGAGCAAAGATTCCGGATCGGATCCCATAGAGCAGCCAGAGCCGGGACCAGCAACGGGCAACCCTCCATCGGGACAACCCGGTCGGAATAGGCTTCATTGAAACCAAGAACAGGCCCCGCCTGGGCCATGACCAACGCCAATGTCGCACGACGTCGGGTATTGATGGCAACCTGACGCAGCGGGCTGATTTCCACGTCCAGTCCATGCCTGGAAAGCGCTGTCACCAGCGAGGCCGATTTCCAGGACTTATAATCATTGTCTTCAAGATGCTGCAACTGACAGCCGCCGCAACGCCCGAAGACCGGGCAAATAGGCTCCTTGCGTGGCTGCTGTTCGAGCATTTCGATAACCGAACCGACAAGCCCGTCACCGCGTTTGCCACCCGGTTGGACGCGCAATTTGTCACCAGGAAGCGTCAGTGGCACAAACACCCGCATCCCGTCTTCCAGCCGCCCTTCACCATCGCCGTGCTGGGCAATCTTGGTTATCGTGATCTCTTCGATTGGGCGCATCGGAACAGCACGTGGACGACGTGAGCGTCCGCGGCTTCGCCATTTAGTACTCATAGATTTCGCAAATCAGCGAGCAGATCCGAATAAATGACATTCAGCGCTTCGTTCAATCCAGTTACTGCAGCGGGCACTGCAGCGGATGATTGCGTCGTTTCATGCGTATATGTTTTCAGGAACATGAGCTTGTTGTTATCCGGACGACGCAGTGAGATCTCCATTTCAAGGCGCGTCCGGTTCGGCGAGCCCAGGATCTGTTCCATTTTCAGGATCCGTCCGGTCATAACATAGTCGGGATTAATGCGCATTTCAGGGATCACGACATTCGTGAACATTTTTGCGGTACGCAGATAACTGACCAGTTCATCACGCAGCATGATCGTCGGCGGCTGTGTCCAGAAGTGATAATGATATTCGAGCAACTGGTTGGTATTATTGCTGTCGTTGTAGACAATCGGACGGCCTGCCGTCAGACCATCTGCAGTAAATCGCTCAATCTCAAGATTGCCCGGAAATTTCACCGAAGCAAAGGGGGCTGCCGCAAACACTGCCTGCAGTCTGTAATACTTGTCAGACGGCACTGGCGGCTGGGAAGCACAACCGGCAAGCAGACCGAGCACCATTATAGCCCCGAACAGGTTTAAGCCATTGCGGAGCGGATTCATGAACTGCCTTGTCATTGTGCCGCTCCTTTATCTTCAGGAGACGTCCCACCCAACAGCAAGCCGGGGTTCTGCCTGATCTGACGACTGAACTCATACAGGTTTCTGGCGGCACCATCCATGTTTTGATTGATGGCATCAATGTTTCTGGAAACCGATTCTACGATATAACGGCTTTCCTTCATGGTCCTGGCCACATCACCGCCCGGGTCCAGCACGAGATCATCGATATCTTTCAAAATAGAGTTCATCGTAATGAGAACCGTATCAAACTTCTGGGTCGCAGCGTTCAGGTTCTCGATCATGCCGATGATTTTGGTCTGATTTTCCGGCGTCAGAATGGAATTGAGTCGTTTGCTGGTTACGCTGACATCGCCCAGAATGGATTCAAGCTTGGATGATATTGATGGAATACGGTCCTTCAGATCGGACATAACCGAACGCGCCATGCCCATCGTATCGCGGGCATCGGCGGCAATCATTCGACCTTCCCCGCCGATCTGCAGAAATTCGTTGATCTGCGTCACTGTGCTATCGACGTTTTTCAACAGCGGTTTCAGATAATTGTTGGAAAGATCACCAAAATCACCGGCGACATTGGCAACAGCAGCAAACATGTCGGCACGTTCCGACGCCTTGAGTTCCGAGCCAGGCTTAAGCGGTGTCGTGCTTTGTCCCGCATTTACCGCCAGCGTGACAGCGGCAAGGAGTCCTGGGGCTGCTATTTCAACGATGCTGTCGTTGGGTATTTTCCAGCCTTCGGTCACATTGAAGTCGACACGAAAGCGCATCCTGCCCTCTTTTTCTTCCGGCGTCACTTCAACCACCTGGCCGATCGGAAAGCCTTCATAAACCACCTGTGTACCGAATTTGACTCCGGTCACATTCGAATAATACGCGTGATAACTATCGGTGGCACCGGTACGCCCGGTCAGTACGGCAATGGCCACAACGAGTCCGACGATCATGCTGATCACGAACATACCGACGATGAAATAGTTGATCTTGCTGGTTCTCACGCGCTCGTCCTCATAAATGTGCAGTCCCCGGACTGGGTTCTCCGACCAATATTCTCAAATATTCATCCGGATCCATGGTGTTCTCTTCAGGGGTCCGGTTCAGAAGTGCCTGCACTCGATCCGATTTCGAAGCCAAAACCTCTTCAACCGTGCCGATCATCAGAATATCGCCCCGATCAAGTATCGTGATGCGATCCGCAATCTTGAAGGCGCTGTCCAACTCATGGGTCACAACAACAATGCTCATACCCATGGCGTCTCGCATATCCAGAATCAAATCATCCAGAGCCGAGGCAACAACTGGATCCAATCCGGCTGATGGCTCGTCACAGAACAGGACTTTCGGGTCCATGACGATGGCCCGGGCAAAGGCGGCGCGTTTGATCATCCCGCCAGAAAGTTCGGAGGGCATCAGATTTTCAAAGCCGGATAGCTCGACCACTTCAAGCTTCATCCGCGCCATGATTTCCATGGTCATGGCGTCCAGTTCGGTGTGCTCGTAAAGTGGCAGCATAATGTTTTCGCCGACCGTCATGGAGCTGAACAGGGCACCGGACTGAAAGGCGACGCCCAGTTTCTTGCGTACTTCCTGGAACTCCTGACGGGTAATCTGATCGATATCTTTATCGAGGATGCGCATTGTGCCTGATGTTTTTTCCTCAAGCGCCATCAAATGACGGAGCAGCGTTGACTTGCCGGAGCCGGAGCCACCCATGATGACCATGATCTCATTCTCAAGAACCTGCATGCTAACGCCTTTGAGAATCATGCGATCCCCGTAATGCGTGACTAGATTTTCAACCTCGATCACGGCTTTCGGTCCGCCTGCCGGGCGCTTCCTGGATTTCCGTTCTTCAAGGATCGAGGCTGCATTCCGCATTTTTATACCCTACCGCGTCGCTACAAAGGCAAACAGCATATCGGTGATGATGATCGCCGAAATTGCCTGCACCACCGAACGTGTCGTAGCCTTGCCGACCCCCTCTGCACCGCCCTTTACACCCGCGCCATTAACGACGCCAATAACGGCAATCAGCACTGCAAAGATGCAGCTTTTACCCAGCCCATGGCCAAGGTCATCCAGACCCAGAATATCGATGGTATCGTGGGTATAGGCAGCCAGCGAAATGCCAAGATCGGCGTTCACGTATAGTCCGGCGCAGAACAATCC
>JANRAT010000216.1 GCA_030727885.1 Rhodospirillales bacterium
AGTGCAGCAGGTTGTAGGTAAAACTGTCGTAGTTATCGATCAGCAGAAACATCCGTGAACCCCGTGTAAAACGAAGCCGAACAATGCAACGCAGACCCTAAAGGGTCAATGATTTAAGGAAATACGGTGAAGTATCCAAACGGTCTCAGATCGCGCGGCGGCGTTCCTGAGAGCCAATGTTTTTATTGGCACGGCGACGGCGGTCGGGGCCAAAAAAGTCGCCAACCCGAATGAACGGGCGGGGATTTTCTATGACACTGCACAAGCGCGAATAGATGGTCTTTGCCGAAATCGGCTTGGCCAGGAATTCAGTCATGCCGGTATCGCGTGCATAACAGACATGCCGCAGTTCCGTATTTGCCGTCACGACAACGATTGGAGCATAAGGATTGGGGGTGTCGAGTGACTGACGGATCTGTCGGACGAATGCCATACCATCAAGATCCGGCGTCCAGTCACACAAAACGATATCCGGCGCATTCTCACAGAAATATTTATAGGCTTCTCTGGGTTCGGGAGTTGAAAAAACGGTTGCGACACCAAACTCGATAAACACACCGGTCAGCAGTTTCCGGACCAGCAAATGCTTTTCCAGAACAAGAATATTCATCTTGCTGAGATCGTATTCTTTCATTTCCCGCCCCTTATAGATCGTCAATGCAACTTGCTATAGAGCTCCCCCCTGACCGAAACCTTACAATCGTTGTTTTACGCGTATTTAACGAACATCTTTAATACGCCAATCGATTGACCAGGCGGCATCCTTAGGTTACCCAGACTGCACACTCAAACCAAACAACGGAAGTCATTACGTGGCACCCGATCCGGCTGGTACTCCAACACCAAAGAACGGAAAACTATCCGGATGGCCACGTCCACGTCCTTCTATTGCCAAACAGATGGGCCTGAACCCGTTCCGTGTGGCCATACTGATCGCGATGGCCCTGGGTGGCTTGTCCGGTGGCTACTTTCTTGGAAAAGAAGTCGCCCCCGCCCCCAAACCGGCACCGTCGTCTTCTCCGACCACACCGCATCAGATGCATACTTCTGCACATAATATATACGAAGAATCTTTGCCCCGCGACATAATCATTGAAAGCGGGGGCATTTTAAAGCGAATTGACCTGCCGGAGCCCGATGCTGTCATTGACCTGGGCAAGGGCACAGAGTCCGGTGTCGGCAAATCGGCTACCACGGCGCCCGCCGGTACAGGTAATGCCGTTTCAGCCCCCCCTGAAACCAGCGAAGCCAGCCAAGTTGCGCCGACAACTCCGGCTGACACGGCTGAAACTCAAGCGAAATCAACACCTGAAGCGCCCCAGGCCCCGGTCAAACAAGCGGAGCAAACCGAGACCGCTGCGATAACGACTTTAGGGAATCTGGTTCGGCCAAAGCACGCCTTGCCCGAAAACATTGCCGAGCTTCAGCGCAATTCAGCCAAGGATTTGCCACCATGGCAGCGATATGCCCTGCCGGTCACGTTGAGTGGCAAGCCGGAAATTGTCATCGTCATTGATGATCTGGGGCTGGATCGACGCGGCACCAAGCGAATCATGGAACTGCCCGGACCCTTGACGCTGTCGTTTATGTCCTACGCCGAAGATCTGGCCAAACAGTCGGGGCAGGCCCGCAAAGCCGGTCATGAGCTGATGCTGCATGTACCGATGGAACCGGGCTCACCAGCCATCAATCCTGGGCCGAACGTACTGTTGAGCGGTATGCCGGTCAGCGAGTTGCAGAAGAACATCAACTGGAATCTTGACCAGATGGATGGATACGTCGGCATCAACAACCACATGGGCAGCCGCTTCACTGCCGACAGGGAAGGGATGACCACTGTCGTTGAGGTTCTCAAAAAACGCGGCTATCTGTTTCTGGATTCTGTCACATCTGCCAAGTCGGTCGCGCACGACGTAGCCCGAGATGGCGGTATTCCGTTTGCCATTCGCAACGTCTTTCTCGACCACGATGATGATCTGGACGAGATACGCAATCAGTTGCGCCACACCGAACAGATCGCAAAACGCACCGGCCTCGCCATTGCCATCGGGCACCCGCGCGACAAGACTATCGAAGCGCTGCAGGCCTGGCTGCCGACTTTGGAGAAAAAGGGCTTTCAGCTGGTGCCGGTCTCTTCAGTGGTAAGGATCGCTCCTGGAACCTAAAGTGCGCATTGCACCTGGGACATAAGCTCAGTATTGCACAACGAATTTAATCTAGGTTGATTCGATATTATCACCCTGAACTTGATTCAAGAGCCATTATCGCGATGCTGTTAATAAGATATCGAGGAAAACATTAACCGATCAGGCCCGCACTGAATGCCGCAAAAAGAGACCATCTCAAGCAATGATCGTATTGCCGATTTAAAGAAAGCGCTGCTTCAGAATCCAAACGATCCTAGCTTACATATTCAATTCATCAGTAATTTGATTGGCAAACAAAACTATCAAGAGGCCGATGCGCCCAGCCAAAGGGCTTTAAAGAGGTTCCCTCAGTCCACACAGCTGATACTGCTCCGCGCACAAGTGCTCTCTAATTTGGGTAAATTTCAACCCGCGAAACATCTTTTAAATGCTCTGCTTTCCAAAGCACCTGATACTGCGGTGGCCCACATTTTGTTAGGCCTGATCGATACTGAACAGGGCGCAGACCAGCAGGCGATAGATCATTTTGAAACGGCTGCATCCTTAATGCCTGATGATTGCCAGGCCAGTTTCTTTGCGGCTTCGCTGTACTTGAAGCATTTAGCGCTCGAGGATGCGGAAAAAGCACTTAAACAAACCTTGCACGTAAATCCCGATCATATTGGTGCACTCAAATGCTTGGGCGATTTGATGATCAATACAAATCGCTATGGCGAGGCGATTGCACCGCTTCAGCGTGTCTTTGAATTATCAGAAGGTGATGATAACAGCGCCGCCAGCCTTGTTATGGCCCAATCCATAAGCAATGAGCGAAAATCGGCCGTGAAATTAGGCTTCAAGTTTCACCATCAGTTTCCAAATAGCATTGTTTTAAAAGAGGCATATGCATTGGCTCTGATCCGGGATGGCGCATTTGAACAGGCCTTAGAGGTATGCGATTCAATAATCCACGAAGCGCAGAATCCAACAACAGGGATTGCATATAAAGCTATAGCCCTGATTGAAAACGGCGAAAAAGATGCAGCAATGTCACTTCTTTGCATGGACGATTTTGCGACGACAGGGATGCTTCCAACGCCAACCGGATGGGCAGATCTGGATACATTCAATGATGCCCTGATCGCGCAAATCATGAACCACCAAACATTGGCCGATCACGATTCAAATCGATCCCTGATACATGCTCAGGACACGCTGGAGTTATTCACGGGGGATGAAACCGGGGCAATTAAAGATCTCAGAACAACGATCGAAGCCTATGTCGCGGTGTATATGAATGCGCTGAAATGCAAACCGGAACATCCCTTTCGGAAATCCCAGCCACAAAAGTACCATCTAGAAGCCTGGGCAAATGTCTACACACGAACCGGAAGGCAACTGTCCCATTTTCATCCGCCAGCTTGGTTAAGTGGTGTTTACTATCCTAAAATGCCGCTCAATCTGGGAATCAACGATACGGGTAAACGCGAGGGTGGATTGGAACTGGGCAGCTCATACTATCGGCTGGATACCAAAAACGAGATTCCAACTACAGTGGTCGAACCTGTTGCAGGCTCGATCATTCTGTTTCCGTCTTATGTTGGGCATAATACCATTCCCATCACAGAAACGGATGAGAGCCGAATAAGCATCGCCTTTAACATTATCGGCGCATGATATTTGAACGAACTTAATCCGAGAACTGTTCTGCATCCTCGGCGGCGCGCACCAGGGCACGCGCCTTGTTGATGCTTTCCTGATACTCGAATTCAGGATCGCTGTCGGCAACAACACCACCGCCAGCCTGAATATGCAGCATTCCATCCTTGATGACGCCGGTTCTGAGCGCAATTGCTGTGTCCATATCGCCATTGGCACCAAAATAGCCGATGCAACCGGCATAAACGCCGCGACGGGTCGGTTCCAGCTCGTCGATGATTTCCATGGCACGAATTTTCGGCGCCCCTGAAACAGTCCCGGCCGGGAAGCCGGCGAACAGGGCATCAAGCGCATCCTTGCCGTCGGCGAGGTCACCTTCGACAGTCGATGAGATATGCATGACGTGGGAATAGTATTCGATTGCGAATTGTTCGGTCGGTGCGACCGTGCCGATTTTTGCAACCCGGCCGACATCATTCCGCCCGAGATCCAAAAGCATCAGATGCTCGGCCCGTTCCTTCGGATCGTTCAGCAGATCTTCTGCAAGCGCCTTGTCTTCTTCCGCTGTGGCACCCCGTTTGCGGGTCCCGGCCAACGGTCTGAGCG
>JANRAT010000217.1 GCA_030727885.1 Rhodospirillales bacterium
GTCATAGGCGATGCTGCCATCCTTGTTCAGCTTCCAGATACCCGATTCTGGGGCATCCGTGATAATGTCGACGTTATCTTCGGTGTGCTTGATGACCATCTGGCACCAGCCGTCGATATTGTCGGAATCGGCCCAGCGGTTATTCAGTTCATTGACGTCGATATCGAACGGCACGCCCGAGAACTCGAGCAGATGGAACAGGAACAACGGGGCGTCGGCGTGTGCGAACGCCGCGTGATTGGTCATTGAGCTAGCGCCCGTGACCCGCGGGTTACACTCACCGAGATAGATGTTGCCGTCGTTCTGGTCGATCAGGAAATCCAGTTCGAAATATCCGCGGTAGCCTTCCTTGACCAGCTGGTTGCCGAACCGGAAGGTATATTCACGGGCTTTCTTGCGGATTTTGGCATCGAAGGCGGTCGAAAAGATTTCGTTGCCGCACCAGCCGCCGCGATACGGCGTCAGTTCCTTGAAGCCGACCAGCTCGGTCATCAGCGGACCGACGATGGTGCCTTTCGAGGTCGCGCAGGCTTCGATGGCCGAGCCCCGGCAATCGATGCGCTTCATGACCTTGATTTCGCCCTGACCGACGATGTCGTGTTCGTAGCGGCGATAGTCTTTTTCATTCTTGATGAAGAACGTGGTGTGACCGCTGTCGCCAAATGCCGACTGCAGCACCAGATCTTTACCGAGCGGCTTGGCCAGTTTCTGCAGATCAGCCCAGCTGTCGATTTTGCCCAGTGTGTTCGGCACACTCGGCACGCCGGCCTTGTTGCCGATGCGCACGGTTTCGATCTTGTGATCGATGGCTTCACGGAGTGCCGCTTTCGGGAACCAGATTTCAAGGCCCAGTTCCTTGCAGATTTTCTCGACCCGTTTGTCGAACATCAGGAACACGGCCTTTGGCTTGCCGCCTTTCGATTTTGCGTAATCGATGACTTCCTTGTGCTCAAGCAGGTAAGCGACGATGTCTTCGATGGATTCAAATTCCGGGTGCGCCTGTTCTTTCGGAACAAAGACGTTCGGATGCCGCCCGTCATAACAATCGATATAGCAGATGTACTTGAAATTGCGGCACCACTCGTCAATGCCGAGCAGGTTGAAGTTGGTGGCGCTGATGAAGAAGATCGGATCTTCGTTGCGGTGGAAGAAACGGCGGATTTCCGAAATATTCTTCAGCTTCTTCTGACGCGGTTTCCTGACGGCGGCCTTTTTGGCTACGGCTTTCTTGACGGGTGCCTTTTTGACAGCAGCTTTTTTAGCCGGTGCCTTTTTGACAGCAGCTTTTTTGACAGCGGCTTTTTTAGCCGGCGCCTTTTTGACGGCAGCTTTTTTCACAGCTGCCTTCTTGGCGGCGGGCTTCTTCGCAATGGTTTTTTTAGTCGTGGCTTTAGCCATAATTATATACTCCCTGTTTGTTTTGTCGTACGGCAGACAAGCTGCCAGTCAATTCAAAGTCGCGCTTTAAGGGCTTCTTCGGTGAAGACGCGAAGCCCAAGGTCTGGCCGGTAGCCGTGAATTTCAGTGACATCCAGCGCCCGGAAAAACCCGATGATCTCGTTGCTCACTACCTGTCCCGGCACGAGGATCGGGAAGCCGGGCGGATAGGGGATGATGAAGGTCGCAGAGACCACTTCACGGCCAGATTGCATCGCTTCGTTGAGCGATCCGTCTTCAAGGCTCAGGTATTCACACGCCGCTTCATCGTAAGCGAGGAAGAACGCATCGCGGATCACGCCCTCACGGGTGTGTCCTTTTGGATCGGGCCTGAAGGCATTGTGGAAACGCGAGAAGTCCGGCAGCGGCGGCAATTCATGCAGCAGTGAATGGACCTTTTTCTCATGCGCTGCGCGTTCCGGCGCATTCATGTCTTCGTGGTGTTCTTCCTGTTCCTGGGCAATCTTCACCAGAACTTCGATCAGATAGGCAATCGAGCTTCGGGTCGTGCCGATGTTGGTCATGAACAATACGGTGTTGCGGGACGTCTTGTTGATCTGGATGCCGTATTTATCCATCAACTCGGCATTCTTGAAGGTATCGCCATCAAGGCCGGTCTGGCCGACCAGCAGCGTGATGCGGGTCGCATCAAGGGCGAACTCGTCGCCATGCCAGGCTTCCCAGATATCGTTCCAGCCCTTGTCGGGATCGTAATAGGATTGAATGCCCGACAACCTGAATTTCTCGGGGATCATGTCGGAAACGGTGAGAATCTTGAAATACTTCGACAGCAGCGGATGGGTGCGCACTTTCTGGCGCAGAACCATGGCCATCTCGACCTGACGCCGGCCGACATCAAGCGATGCCAGAATCTGATAATTCGGCGAGGTCGAGGTATGCGTCATGAACGCTTCGTGGAATGCCGCTTCGACTTTCGATGCATAATCCTGGTCGTGAATGTGGATCATCGATCCCTGTCGCAATGCGGTCAGGGTTTTGTGCGTCGATTGCGTCGCGTAGACCCGTATGCGGGCCAGATCCGGGTCAGGCATCAGGCGCATATCAAGCAGCGTTTCGATATCGTCACCGGCCGCATCCAGCGTTTCTTTATAGGCGGCATACTGTTCACGGTATTCTGGCGAACGATATTTCTCGCGCAGATTTTCCGCCTGATACATGCCGGTACGCTGACGATAGGTCGGGCCGAAACGGGCAAATCCGAACCACGCTTCATCCCACAGGAAGACCAGGTCCGGCTTGATCGCCAGACATTCTTCCATGACCCGCTCGACATTGTAGACCAGCCCGTCAAAGGTGCAGTTGGTGAGCAGCAGCATGCGGACCTTGTCGAGCTTGCCGGCGGCTTTCAGCTCCAGCAGTTCCTTCTTGATTTCCCGAAGCGGCACGGCGCCGTACATGGAATATTCATTGAGCGGATAGCTGTCGAGATAGACCACATGCGCACCGCCCAGCACCATGCCGTAGTGGTGCGACTTGTGACAGTCACGGTCGACCAGCACGATGTCGCCCGGACGGACAACCGCCTGCACGACGATCTTGTTGCAGGTCGAGGTGCCGTTGGTCGAAAAGAAGGTTTTCTTCGAACCGAAGGCACGCGAGCTGTATTCCTGCGCTTTCTTCAGCGGGCCATGCGGTTCCAGCAGTGAATCAAGCCCGCCTGAGGTCGCTGACGTTTCCGCCAGGAAGATGTTCATGCCGTAAAATTCGCCCATGTCGCGGATCCAGTTCGATTTGGTAATCGACTTGCCGCGCGAAATGGGCAGGGCGTGGAAGACCCCGGTCGGCTGTTTGGCGTAATTGCGCAGCGCCGTGAAGAACGGTGTCTGGTAGCGCTGGTCGACACCGCGAATGATGTTGAGATGCAGTTCCAGAAAGTCTTCCTGATTGTAGAAAATCCGGCGGCAGCATTCGCCGATCCGTCTGGCAACATCTTCTACCTTCTGATCGGTGACGAGATACAGATCAAGTTCCGGCCGGATCCGTCCGATGACTTCGGCGAGCACAACGCCGTATTCCTGCGGCTCCAGATCGTCGACATTCTCGTAATGCGCCATCTTCAGATAGCGGCTGAGGACCGGCAAATCATTGGCTGACTTGAAGGGGAAGCCAAAACGGATAACCACGGCCTGAATGTTGTGATTGAAAAGTGTCGCAATGATGCCGTCTTCAAAGCTTGAAACGAAAACCGGTTCATAGGTGAAGGCATCTTCTTCGCGGCGCATGGCGTTCAGGCCTTCGCGCTGCTGGTGTTGCTGGGCAGGCGAAATCTGATCGACGAACAGAACTTCGAAATAGGGACGGCGGCGGTTCTTTTCTTCGACGGTTTCTGTCTCTGCGTCTTCGGAATATTCTTCCTCGCCGTGCAGACCCAGATTGATGTGCTTGCGGCGATAGCCACCACTCATCAAGGCGCCGACGATGCGTGACACGGCACGGCCAAGCGTGCGGATGTCGCGGCTTTCAACCAGATGATAGAGCTGTCTGAAATCCTGATGGCCAGGGAATGCCCAATAGGACTCGAACGGTGCCAGTTCGTCCAGCAGCGCTTTGCATTTGGCAAAGTCGTCGGGACGCTCGCGTCCTTCGACAAGGCGCAATGTGATGTTCTTCAGTTGGTTCCACGTGTCGACGCGTAATTGAGTTGCGTTGTAATAACGCCCAAGGGATACCCCCTTAGTATGCGCTCCATCGTCTGGCATCATTTTTAAACTCCCTGTTTATGTGCATTTTTAGCATCATTTTGTGTTTTTGATTGGAGGCAGAACGGTCACGATATCTTCCAACAACGAACCGGCGACTTCGGCCGGCGGTGGGACATTCAGGCCCTCGCGCGTGCCCTGATGCGGCATTGAGAGCGCACCGAGGCTGTTCAGATAGGTCTGGTCAGATGTCGTCGGATCGTAGGTGCCGAAATAGGCACTG
>JANRAT010000218.1 GCA_030727885.1 Rhodospirillales bacterium
AGGCGGGCTTCAGCAGTGTCGATTATGTCGCCGTCAGGGACGCCGAAACGCTGGAACTGCCGGCTGCTGGCCGGCCGATGCGCGTGCTTGCCGCCGCCTGGCTGGGCAAGACCCGATTGATCGATAACGTCGCGGTCTGACCGTACCGATTAGTGTGCGAAGAAATGCATGCCGCCATCAACCGGGATGACAGCCCCGGTGATGTAGCCGGCCAATGGTGACGCCAGAAATGCCACCAGGGGTGCGACATCCTTCGGGTCGCCGAAATAGCCCATCGGAATATTCGCAGCAATGAACTTCTGGCGTGATTCTTCCGTCGGATATAGCCGCTCAAGTATCTGTTCGCTGTTGATCCGTCCGGGCGGGATGCAGTTGACGGTCACGCCATCCTTTGCGACATCGCACGACAGTCCCTTGGCCCAGAGATGCAGGGCCGCTTTGGCCGCCGTTGCCGCATTGATCGAGCGGGGTTCCATGGAACCGGAAAAACTGATCACGCGTCCCCATCCTTGTGCCCGCATCGCCGGCAGGACCGCCTGCGTGAGGCGCCGTACCGCGGTAAAGTTCAGATCGAACGCTTCGTCCCACACTGCATCGTCGGCATCGATGGGAATCGGTTTCGAAGCGCCGGCGGCATTCACCAGAATGTCCACGGCCTGACCAACGGCCTGCACGGTATCGGCGATGCGGCTGATTTCGGCCTTGTCGGTCAGATCGGCGGCAATGATCTGCGGACGAGAAAACCCCGATGCCGCAATTTCGTCGGCAATCGTTTCCAGAAGCGGTGCACGCCGGGCGACCATGGTGACGCTGACCCCCTCCGCTGCCAGGGTCCTGGCGATCTCGGCACCGATGCCCGTACTGGCACCGGTGACGAGGGCCGTCTTGCCTTCAAGCATGAGGTCCATGCGTTATCGGTCCTCAGCGCTTCGGCGGCACGTCGAGGCGCACCACAATGCCTTCGAGGTCCGGTGACAGGGCCGGATAGAAATCCAGCACCTGCGGGTCGTGACCCGGCACAACAAGGTCCTGATTGGCACCGGCGAGTGCACGCAGCTTGTCGTGGCCTTCCAGCATGTCGCCGATGTTGATGACGGTGCGGAACGGATTGTGGTCCCACATATTATGATACAGGTGTGAGGCATCCGAGGCGACGACGACGCGGCCCCTTGCAGTTTCTACCGTGACCGACTGCATGCCCAGGGTATGACCGCCGATAAAGTGCAGCTTGATACCCGGGAACAGGTCGTCATCACCATCATGGAAGACAACACGCTCCTTGTAGACTTCGCGGACCATGCCGACGACATGTTCGATATCGAACGAATGGCGCAGCGTCTGGTGCGCCATATAACGGCCGGTGGCGTAGGCCATTTCCTTGTCCTGCAGATGGAACCGCGCCTTCGGGAAAAGATCGAAGTTGCCAACATGATCGTAGTGCAGGTGGGTGATGATAATGTCTTCGATGTCGGCGGCATTGGCGCCGACCAGTTTAAGGGACTCGGCCGGACAGCGGATCAGATCGCGACCGCGCTGCTTGGCGGCGGTGGCATTGAAGCCGGTATCGATCAACACCGTGCGGTTTTTATTCTTCGCCACCCAGACGAAATAATCCAATGGCATATTGCCTTCGTGCGGATCCGGATCGCCGATGAAGTTGGCGCTGGCATCGCGGTCATGGTGGGCATACTTGATGGCAAACAGTTCGTACGTTTCAGTCATTTTTTTGTTTCTCCCAATTTTGTTCCCCTTAGGCGTCAGAGTTTGCCACTCCATTAGGGACTCTACCAGACCTTGCTTAGGGGCTTGCGAGGCGACTATTGTGGGGATGAAACTAGAAGGAAAATATCAATGGCATTCGAAGATCTGGACGCAGAAATTGCTTATCTGCTGGATGTGATGGAAGGCGAACTTGGCGATCTCCGGGAAATCGAATTCCGGCTCCAGCAGGTCATTTCGACGATGCGCGCCGAAGGTCTGCCGGTGCCGGAAGATCTCAAAAATCTGGAAGCGAAGCTGGATCGCCTTTTACAGGGCAAATAACCAGCCGCCGCCAGATTTATTCAGCGGCTGCGCTGATCGATGGGTTTGCTGAAGGCTTCTCTTCTTTTTTATCCGCACTGCTGGTGTTTTTGCTGCGGCCGGCGATCTCGTCGAGATCACCGTGCACACGCCCGCCTTCTTCGATGGCCAGTCGGCCATAGCGGATTTTGCCGCTGACATCACCGGTTGCGTGCACGATCAATTTGTCACGCGCCGTCAGTTCGCCCTCGAAGCGACCCTTGATGATGGCGGTGTCAATTTCGACGGTCCCCTTGTAGACGCCGCTCTCGGAAATCTCGATGACGCGGGAATCCATCGACGCTTCGACATAGCCTTCGACAACGAGGGTGTCACAGTCTTCAATTTCGACACCCTTCAGCTTGATGTTTGGGCCGACGGTGAGGCGGCTTTCCGACGGGATCCCCCCGGGTTCTGCCTTGTTCAAGCCAGCCTCGGCGGCGCTATTCTGAAAAGTGCTGGCATGACCGTTGCCGAGTGCTCCGGGCAGCGGGGTCGTCTGGGTACGGGCGATTGGTTTGCTGGGGATCGGGTTTACGTCTTTTTGAAACAGCGCCATGGCGTGTCCTCCTGTTAGGGCAATTGGTAGCCGCCATTGATCACAGGGGATTGCGGTCAGGGGTTGTTCAAACCGTGACCATTTAAGGGCACGGTCGGGCGGGCTTAATGATCGGCGAGCGGACGGGCGTACTGTGGCTCTGTATCCCAGGGGAAAAAAACCCAGACGTCCTGTTCGATATCGTGGACATAGGTGTCGACCAGTTCGATCGCCTTGGGCTTAGCATAGACTGTGGCAAAGTGGGCGTTCGGCAGGATTTCCCGGGCCGCTTTCAGGGTTGTGCCGGTATCGACAAGATCGTCGATCAGCAGCCAGCCCTTGCCGCCGTCGGCCATCGCGGCTTCGGGTTTCTTGAGGATCTTCAGGCGTCCCTTGACCTGTTCGTCATAGGTGGTGATGCACAGCGTGTCGACGGTATGGATCGACATTTCGCGGGCCACAATGGCCGCCGGCACCAGCCCGCCACGGGTCAGGGCAACGATACCCTGCCAGGGACCCTTGGGCAGCAGGCGTCGGCAAAGGATGCGGGTGTCGCGATGAACTTCGGCCCAGGTAACGATATGGGTTTCAACGTCGTCGCGAAGCTGCGCCATTAACGGACGTACAGATGCACTTCGTTGTTGGCCGCCTGTTGCAGGGTTTTTGCCGAGACCGCAACGCGATTTGGCGGCAGACCCATTTCAATCAGCGACCGCATGACGGTTTCGGCATGCTGACGGGCCTTTTGCGAATTCAGTGCGATACGGGCCGTGCCACCGGTCGTCGGGGCCACAGCAACCAGATCGAACATCGCATTGGGGCGACGTTCGAGGGTCTTGGAAACGGCGGTATAGAGCGCCTGTTCATAGGGCACGTCGGCGCGATCAAAGCGGATCACGACCAGCGGGGTGCGGCCGACGGTCGATTGCGGCACACCAGCGGCACTGGCGGAGCCGGAGCCGGACAGCACGGCGCGGTTGACCAGCGAACCGCCGAACAGCTCACCGGATTTGATACCGGCGGAAATCAGATTGAGGTTGGCACGCTCGGTCGTCACATAGTTGGTCTGGCGACGCACGTCGGAAGTCAGTTCCTTGAGCAGACGGTCGATCAGCACCGCGGTGCGGTTGCCTTCGTCTTCAAGGATCGCCAGCTGGCGATGATCTTCATCGACGGCACCGGAAACCGAGAACGCGGCCCGCGCGGCTTCGGCCATGTAGGCCGACAGCGTCGAGTTGTTGGCGACCGCAGCCACCAGATTATTCATGTTGTCGATTTCCTGGGCGATCCGGTCGAGATCGGCCTGGGCGCTTTTGAACTGCTGCACCAGGATCGGGTTGCCCGGCGTGGTGCCGACCTGCAGACGGGAATTCACGGCGGCAATGGTGCCGTGATACTGCTGCGAGTTCTTCACCAGATCGGTGCGCAAACGCTGCAGTTCTTCGTTCTGCTGGGCGATGGAATTCTGCAGACGGGCCAGTTCTTCACGAAGCTGGACTACTTTTTCGCCGACGAAGGTGCCGGTCGGCTGACCGGGTGTAACACCCGGCGGCACGAATTGGGTAGCGCCGATCGGCGGCTGCCCGTTGCCGATAACCTGGACTGCGGGGTCACCACTTTCGCCAGCTGCTGGAGTGGCAGCGGCTGCGGGTTGTTCGTTAGAGGCCGGCCAAAGCAGGTTATCTCCGTAAGAACAGGCACCGAGCGATAACGCCGCGCCGACTACGAGAAATCGTAGTGAGGAAAATTCCGTTATTCTCATCCCTGAAGACCGCCCCTT
>JANRAT010000219.1 GCA_030727885.1 Rhodospirillales bacterium
GCTCAAGGACGTCAAAATTACCGAAGCCGCTTATGGCGAGATTCCGGATCTCAGCGCTGTCGATTTCAGCCGCGATGTGATCTTCACATGGAATGGCACCACCGGTGGCGTGCGGGTCCCGAACGGGGACTGGATTCCTGCAGACCGCGAAGGGCTGACCATTGTCGACGGCACGTCAGCCGTGTTCGCCATGGATATTCCGTGGGATAAAACCGATATCGTCACCTGGTCCTGGCAGAAGGCAATGGGCGGAGAAGCTGCGCACGGCATGCTGGTTCTGAGCCCGCGCGCGGTTGCCAGGATTGAAAGCTATGATCCGCCCTGGCCGCTGCCGAAGGTTTTCCGCCTCAAGAAAAAAGACAAACTGAACGAGGAAATATTTGAAGGCGTGACAATCAACACACCGTCAATGTTGTGTGTCGAAGATGCACTGGACGGTCTCAGATGGGCTGACACCATCGGTGGCCTGAAGGGCCTGCTGGACCGGGTTGAGGCAAATTTCAAAACCCTCAGCGCCTGGGTCGAGAAGGCCGACTGGATTGATTTCATTTGTCAGAGTCCGGCATCGCGGTCCGATACGTCTGTCGTGCTGGTTGTCACGGATCCGTGGTTTGCGACGCTTAATGAAGATCAGCAACGCGACGCCATCAAGAAGATGACCGGTTTGCTGGACGATGAAGGGGCGGCGTTTGATGTCGGTTCACACCGCGACGCGCCTCCGGGCCTGCGCATCTGGTGCGGGGCGACAGTCGAAGCGTCTGACCTTGCGAAACTCGGTCCATGGCTCGATTGGGCCTATGCGCGTGTAAAATCAGACCTGCAGGAGGTCTGATCATGATCAAAGTTCTGATCTCTGACAAAATGTCACCGCTTGCCGCTGACGTGTTCAGATCGCGTGGCATTGAGGTTGATGTTATCACCGATCTCGACAAGGAAGCGCTGGCCGAAAAAATTGGCGAATACGATGGTATTGCCATTCGCTCGTCGACAAAAATAACGCCGAAGATTCTGGCGAAGCCAGGCATTCTCAAAGTGATCGGCCGTGCTGGTATCGGCGTCGATAACGTCGACACAAAAGCTGCGACCGGAGCCGGCATCGTGGTGATGAACACGCCGTTCGGCAATGCCATCACCACGGCTGAACACGCGATCACCATGATGCTGTCACTGGCCCGGCAAATTCCGGCAGCGAATGCATCGACCCACGCCGGCAAGTGGGAAAAGTCCGGCTTTATGGGTGTCGAGTTGATGGGCAAGACGCTCGGCATCATTGGCTGCGGCAACATCGGCGCGATCGTTGCGGATCGGGCGCAAGGCCTGAAGATGAAGGTCATCGCCTTTGATCCGTTCCTGTCCGAAGAAAGGGCAAAGGCGCTCGGTGTCGAAAAAGTCGATCTGGACGGATTGCTTGGGCGGGCTGATTTTATCTCGCTGCACACGCCGTTGACCGACCAGACAAGAAATATCATCGACGCCAATGCGCTTAATAAAACCAAGCCCGGTGTACGGATCATCAATTGTGCACGTGGAGGCCTGGTTGACGAAGTGGCGCTCAAGGTCGCTTTGGATAGCGGCCACGTAGCCGGGGCTGCCCTTGATGTGTTTGCTGTCGAGCCGGCGACGGAAAATCCTTTGTTCGGTATGGCTCAGGTGGTGTGCACGCCGCACCTAGGCGCTTCGACGACAGAAGCCCAGGAAAAAGTCGCGGTGCAGGTGGCTGAACAGATGGCAGATTATCTGCTGACAGGGGCCGTCACCAATGCCCTTAACATGGCCTCGGTGACAGCCGAAGAGGCACCGAAGCTGAAACCTTATATGGTGCTGGCTGAACAACTGGGTGCATTTGCCGGTCAGGCGACACTTAGCGCCATCAAGGGGATCGAGATTTGTTACGAAGGTGATGTCTCGACCCTGAACACCAAGCCGTTGACGGCAATTGTCGTCAAGGGTGTGCTTGGACCGCTGTTGGAAGGCGTCAACATGGTCAATGCACCGGTGATCGCCGAAGAACGCAATATCAAGATCACGGAAGCCAAATCCGAAACGGCCGGTAACTATCACACACTTATCACGGTTACGGTGACGACCGAGAATCAGAAACGTTCGGTGAAGGGGACGCTGTTCAACAACGAACCCCGCCTGGTCGAGATCAAAGGCATTCATATCGATGCCAAGCTTGGGCCGAATATGCTGTATCTGGCGAACCATGATAAGCCGGGGCTGATCGGCGCGCTTGGGACATTGCTTGGCGAAGCGGGGGTCAATATTGCGACCTTCAACCTTGGTCGTGCGGACCAGGGCGGCGATGCCATAGCTTTGATCGAAATTGATGGGCCACCGCCGGCAAGCGTCGTTGCCAAGGTGCAAAGCCTAGAGCATGTGGTGCACGCAATCCCGATGCGGTTTTAAGCAGAATGCAATTAACGCCGGATAACCCAATCGGCCATGACGTGAATGCCGAAGCGCTTGCCGTTCTCGACGTGCTGGACCGTGGCGGGATTGCGATCATTCCGCTCAACGTCGCCTATGCCATTCTGGGTCGAACTGAAGGTGCAATCCGCCGTATTTTTGCCGTCAAGCAGCGCAGTTTCGACAAGCCTTCCGGGATGTTTGGTGGGGCCTTGGCTTCAGCGGATCTGCATATTCTGGACGAGCAGGCTCAGGCATTCCGTAGCGCGTTGATTGAAGAGGCTGATTTGCCTTTCTCAATCGTCGCTGAATATCGAAAAGATCATCCGCTGCTGGCTGGTGTTGAACCCTTTGTGCTTGAAACCAGCACCAAGGGATCAACGATGGACATGCTGCTCAATGCCGGACCGCTGCATAATGCCTTGGCGGCATTCAGTCACGAACGCGCGACGCCGGTCTTTGGATCGAGTGCCAACCAATCGCTTTCCGGCTCAAAGTATCGTATCGCAGACATCGAACAGGCTGTTTTGGATGCGGCGGATATCATCATCGATCATGGCACGTGCCGGGATGCAAACACGCAAGGGCTGTCGTCAACGATCATCGACTTCAGGGACTATTCTGTTGTTCGTGCAGGTTGCCGTTTCGACGAAATTGAAGATTTCGCTCAAACCCGCTTCGGCATTGCGCTCCGAAAATAGACTAGGCTGCAGTATTGTCTGCTTTCGGCACCGCCGGCCGGTCTTCGCCGATCTTTGACATGTCAAACGGTGTCGTCTGATAGATCGAATTGATCCAGTTCCCAAACAGGATATGCGCGTTTGAACGCCACGTGTTGACCGGCACCTTGGCGGGATCATCGTCAGGATAATAGTTTTTCGGCACATGAATGGCTGACCCCTTGGCGACATCGCGCGAATACTCATCGCCCAGCGTGTTGGAATCATATTCAAGATGATTGAACATGTGCACGTGGTTGAGAATCGGATCATAGACCAGCGCCATACCGGCTTCTTGCGAGTCCGCCAAAACCTGCAGATGACTGAAATTTGCCAGATCGGCACGATGATTTTCCGTGTGTCGGGATACCGGGATCGGAATCGAATCGTTGAGCCCCCGCGTCAGGGGCGAGGCCGGATCAAGAACGTTATGCCTGAAAATGCCGAAAGCTTTTTCGGGTAATTGATATTTCGGAATCCCGTAAAAATGATGCAATGCCGCCTGTGCGCCCCAGCACAGATTGAAGCCCGCGTGGACATTGGTCAGTGACCAATCAAAAATGTCGCAAAGTTCCGGCCAATAGCGCACGTCCTCAAACGGCAGTTTTTCAATAGGTGCGCCGGTTACGATCAGGCCGTCGAATTTCTGATCCCTGACGTCAGTCCAGGGATGGTAGA
The DNA here is from genome assembly GCA_030727885.1 of Rhodospirillales bacterium. GTDB lineage: Bacteria > Pseudomonadota > Alphaproteobacteria > Rhodospirillales > Casp-alpha2 > UBA4479. Next base: position 3,807 of record JANRAT010000219.1, read on the forward strand.
AATCCAGCAAATGCTGTTCCGAAGTGGTTTTAGGCTTGTGCGTGGTCAGTGACAGCAGTGTCACTTCGACCTGCACTGGTGTTGCACCCAGCACGCGTGCCAACTGCGTTTCGGTTTTGATCTTTTCCGGCATCAGATTGAGGATCGCGATCTTCAGCGGGCGGATGTCCTGACGCGTTGCATCCTCGTCTCCGATAATTGGCACGCCCTCGATTTCAAGCACCTTGCGGGCCGGCAATTCAGACGGAATTTTGATCGGCATTGCTGCGTAATCCTTAAATTTCGATGCCGCGCCCGATGGCACGATCCATACAGACCTTCAAATAGCGTTCAGCATTGGCATGCGCAACCTCGCTGGTCGCCGACTGCTCAATGATCAAGTCATAGAGCTGCCGGATAAAGCCGTCACTGTCAGGAGCCTTGCCGTTGTTAATGTCACCCGAGAACAGTTGATTGACGTCTATGGAAAACCCATAGCGGGCAGCAAAGTCCTCATAGCGGGGCTTGCGATCCTCGAGCAGCAGAGGAAACAGACGCCTTGCGAAATCC
>JANRAT010000220.1:0-482 GCA_030727885.1 Rhodospirillales bacterium
GTCTCGCCTTTGCCTGCATGGTCGCCGCCGCTGTTTTTTCGCGCAGCGTCCTGCCGATGGTCATGGCCAAGTTGCCGCCGGCCAGAGATGACGGACTGGCCCGGGATGCCGGTCCACCGACGCTGCAGGGGGCGGTCATCGCACTCGGCATCGGCGCCTTCGCGCTCTTTACTTTGCTGCCGCCATCAGTAGCCTTGGCGGCCCTTGTCGTCGGCTCGGTGATGGCGGCCCTGATCCTGCTGTGGGCGTATCGCCGCCTTGGCGGGCAGACCGGCGACGTGCTGGGGGCCTTGCAGCAGGTTTTTGAAATCGCGGTGCTTTCTGCCGCCGCAGGATGGAGTTCGGTTTTTTATGAATGACGGCACAACAAGATGGTGGCTGGTCCGCCATGCCCCGGTGCTCGGGGTTGAAGGCAAAATTTACGGTGCCGACGATGTCGAGTGCGACTGTTCGGAGTTGACGTCGTTCCAGTCTCTGGCCCG
>JANRAT010000220.1:492-4345 GCA_030727885.1 Rhodospirillales bacterium
GTACGGCGCCATGGTACACGTCACACCTCAGCCGCGCCCAATTGACGGCGCAGTCGATTCGCAACGCCGGTCTCAAGGCGCCGGATCCGATCATTGATCATCGATTCGGCGAGCAGAGTTTCGGCGACTGGCAGGGCAGCAGCTGGGATGAAATGCGCGCCGCTGATCCCGATACCTATGAGGCGTTCTGGCAGAACCCGGTCGGCAATCGTACGCCGAACGGTGAAAGCTTCACCGACCAGATCGCCCGCGTCGGCGCAGCGATTGAAGAATATACGGTCAAGCATGCCGGCTCGGACATCGTCTGTGTTTCGCATGGCGGCACCATCCGGGCGGCACTGGCGCATGCCCTCAATCTCGATCCGAAGTCCGGCATGGCGATCACCGTGCACACGCTGTCGCTGACGGTGATCGAACATGTGCCGGATGGCCTGCTGAAGGGGCGCGGCGGTGCCTGGCGTGTCGTGCACGTCAATCGTCCGGCCCGCGAAGATCACTGATGGGCAGGCTGGCGCCGATAACCCTGGTGCTGGGCGGGGCCCGTTCGGGCAAGAGCCGCTATGCCGAACAGCTGGTCGAGGCGGAAGGCGGCGGCATCTATATCGCCACCGCCGAAGCCTGGGACAGTGAAATGACTGATCGAATCGCCAAGCATCGGGCGCGGCGAGGCGATCTGTGGGAAACCCTGGAAGCGCCCACCGATCTGGTCGGTGCGCTGACATCCAAGGTCTGTCGGGGGCGATGTGTGCTGGTCGACTGCCTGACTTTGTGGATTTCCAACCTGATGTTCGCCAAAAACGATGTCGAACGCGACGTCGCGATGCTGGTTGCGGCCCTGCCGGCCCTTGACGCCCGTGTCGTTTTCGTCTCCAACGAGGTCGGTCTCGGGATTGTCCCGGATAACGCAATGGCGCGACAATTCCGCGACTATGCCGGCACAACGCATCAGCAAATCGCCCGGGTTGCACAGAGCGTCGTCTTTGTTGCCGCCGGACTGCCCCTAATAATGAAGGATACGCAGCAATGAAGATTCCAGCGACAGTGATTACAGGCTTTCTGGGTGCCGGCAAGACGACCCTGATCCGTCATATCCTGGCCAATGCCAACGGTCGCCGGATTGCCCTGATCATCAACGAATTCGGTGACATCGGCATTGACCGCGACGTCATCAACGGCTGCGCCATAGAAGGCTGCGCCGAAGAAGACGTGCTCGAGCTGGCCAACGGCTGCATTTGCTGCACTGTCGCCGATGATTTTCTGCCGACCATGGAAAAGCTGCTGAACCGGGCCGAACCGCCGGATCACATCGTCATCGAAACATCCGGTCTGGCTTTGCCGAAGCCGCTGGTCAAAGCCTTCAACTGGCCGCAGATCAGATCCCGCGTCACGGTCGACGGCGTCATCGCCGTGGTTGATGGGCCGGCCGTCGCCGCCGGCCGTTTTGCCGACGACCCGGACAAGGTTCAGGCGGTCCGCGAAGCCGATGACAATCTCGATCATCATTCGCCTTTGGAAGAAGTTTTTGAAGACCAGCTGCTGTGCGCCGATCTGGTGTTGATGAACAAGGCCGATCTGCTGTCGGTAAGCGACAAGCCCGGTGTTCTGGAAATCCTCAAGCGGGAAACCCGCAACGGCGTGAAGATTGTCGAGACCGTCAAGGGCAACATCGATCTCAAGGTCTTGCTGGCCATGTCGGCAGCCGTTGAAGACGACCTCGAAGGCCGCCCCTCACATCATGATGGCGACGATGATCATGACCATGACGAGTTTGAAAGCTTCAATGTCGGGCTTGGTGATATCGATGATACCGATGCCCTCGAAGCGCGCATCAAGACGGCCAGCCTTGATCATGATATTCTGCGCATCAAGGGCTTCGTGCATGTACCCGGCAAGCCGATGCGCCACGTGGTGCAGGCGGTCGGCCCGCGCATTGATCGTTATTTTGATCGCCCGTGGGCTGACGGTGAAGTGCGCCAGAGCCGGCTCGTCGTGATCGGCCTCGCCGGTATGGACCGCACGGCGATTGAACGCGCGCTCAGGGGATAACTGGGAAAAGCAAACCCCTCACCCTCCCGGCCTCGTTGCGGCCGGGTCCCTCCCGCTCTCAAGGGAGAGGGTTAGAATGAGGGGGCCAGAGGAAACGAACTTCGATGCATCTGCTCGCGGCACAACCCGGCGCCATTACCGACGGTGAGGAAGCGGTCGATCTCGGACAGAATCCGGGCGATATCGTTTATATCTCCGCCGCCGACAGCGAGCTTGCCCTGCTGGCCGATGCGCGTCGCAGCCTGATAGAGTCAGGGCAGGCCTTGCCGACCCTGCGCCTCGCCAATCTGATGCAGCTTGGTCACAACATGTCGGTCGATGTTTATGTCGACGACATCATCAGCCATGCCAGACTGGTGGTGGTCCGATGCCTCGGCGGCTTCGGCTACTGGCCCTACGGGATCGAGCAGATCGCCGGTATCTGCCGTGCAAAAAACATTCTGCTGGCAATGCTGCCGGGTGACGACCAGCCGGACCCGGAACTGGCAGAATTTTCGACGCTGGGTGGCGACGTGCAGCATCGATTGCTGCAGTTTGGTGTGCACGGCGGACCGGACAACAGCCGCAACATGCTTTTGTATATGGCTTCGCTTTTGGGCAGCGATCTGGCGTGGCGCGAGCCGACGCCATTGCTGCGTGCCGGTGTCTACTGGCCGGGTGAGGCGATGCCGGGCCTTGCCGACGTGCGCACGCACTGGCAACCGGCACAACCGGTTGCCGCACTGGTGTTCTACCGGGCCCTGGTGCAGGCCGGCAACCTCAAGGCCGTCGATGCGATGATCGCAGCGTTGCAGCAGGCCGGTCTCAATCCGCTGCCGATTTTTGCGCAAAGCCTCAAGGACCCGGTCTCGGCGGAAACGCTTGGCGGACTGTTCGCAGAAGCGGCCCCCGACGTGGTGCTGAACGCCACCGGCTTTGCCGTATCGTCGCCGGGGCTGGTGCATGTCACAGGGCCGCTCGACAAGCCTGATTGTCCCGTGCTGCAGGTGGTGTTCTCGGGCGGCAATCTAGCCGGATGGCAGGACGGCACGCGCGGCCTGTCGGCTCGCGATATCGCCATGAACGTGGCGCTGCCGGAAGTGGACGGGCGGATATTCACCCGCGCCGTTTCATTCAAGGGACGGGCACGGCGCGACGATGCCACGGAAAGCGATGTCGTCACGTATGAGCCGGTTGCCGACCGCATGCGCTTCGTCGCCGCACTGGCCGCCAACTGGGCCAGGCTCAGACGCACCCCCGCCGCGGATCGCCGGATTGCGCTGGTGCTGGCCAATTATCCGAACAAGGACGCAAGGCTCGGTAACGGTGTCGGACTTGATACCCCGGCCGGTACAGTCCGGGTGCTGACCGCGCTCAGGGATGCCGGTTACCGGGTTGCCGATGCGCCCAAAGACGGCGCTGAACTGATCGCGCGTCTGAAGGCCGGGCCGACCAACGATTTCAAACAGCTGGCGACACGCACGATCAGCGAAAGTCTGGCACTTTCCGATTATCAGATCTGGTTCGGTGGCCTGCCGTCGGCTGTGCGTGAACAGGTGACGGAACGCTGGGGGGCGCCCGAGGGGGATCCGTTCTATCAGCCGGGTGACGTCGACTGCGGCAGCTTCGCCATCTCGGCGTATCGCTGCGGCAACATCGTCATCGGCCTGCAACCGGCGCGTGGTTACAACATCGATCCGGTGCAAAGCTATCACGATCCGGCGCTGATCCCGCCGCACGGCTACCTCGCATTCTATGCCTGGCTGGAACGCGGCTTTCGCGCCGATGCGGTTTGTCACATGGGCAAGCACGGCAATCTGGAATGGCT
>JANRAT010000221.1 GCA_030727885.1 Rhodospirillales bacterium
TCCTGCAGAGCCGACAATATTTCCTCGTACTAGCGCATTGCCTTGTCCCAGCGCGCCTCGCTCATGTTGGCTCTGTAACGGGCGAGGCGGATACGTCCGGCCAGGGAACGGTATTGCGCTTCCAGTGTCGGGTTCGCCGCCGCCCGCAGGATGGTCTCGTGAATCTGCTGATTGAGGGCAAAATACGGCTGCAGTTCCCGGCGCATGTGATGCAACGCCATCTGATAATGCAGGGCGCGAATTTCTGCAAATTCGGCATCGGTCAACCGGGCGCAGGCAAGCTCGCCGGACAGCGCTTCAAGGGCGCCCATGACCGGAAAAATCTCGTCAATGTCATCGACGCTGAGCACGGCGACGCGGGCCCCGCGGTTCGGCAGCAGATCCAGCAGACCTTCATTGCCAAGCACTTTCAGGGCTTCGCGGAGCGGGGTTCTTGATACACCCAGCATGTCGCACAGCCGTTGTTCGGGAACGCGGTCGCCCCCCTTCAACTCGCCGGCAAAGATCATGTCGCGGAGACGCGTCACAAGCTCATCGTGCAGCGTGGTGCGGACCACCGGTTCCGCCATCTGGTTCATGCTGCCCCTCCCTGATCTGCCAATGCCTGTTCCAGAACCCGGGCGACATGGATGGCGTCGCGGGCCGCACCGTCAGCGATCTGATGGCGACAGCTGGTGCCGTCGGCAACGATCAGGGTCCCGTCCTCGGCGCTGCGCACTTTCGGCAGCAACGACAGCTCGGCCATTTTCATCGAGGTGTCGTAGTTTGCCGCTTCATAACCGAACGCCCCGGCCATGCCGCAGCAACTGCTGTCTATCGTCTCGACGGCAAGCTCCGGCACCAGACGCAGTGCTTTTTCAACAGCGCCCATCGCGGCAAAGGCCTTTTGATGGCAATGCCCGTGCAGCAGCGCTTTTTTCTGCGCCACCGGTTTCAGGTTCAATCTGAACGAACCGGCATCGATTTCATCAGCGATGAATTGTTCAAACAGCATCGCCTTTTCGGCAATCGCGTCGGCTTCGTCTGCCGGCAGCAGGGATTTGAACTCGTCCTTCAGGGTAAACAGACAGGACGGTTCCAGCCCGAGGATCGGCACACCGGCTCTGGCAAACGGCAGCACGGCATCGGCCATGCGCCTGGCTTCGGCACGGGCCTGATCGACCAGACCTGCCGCCAGAAAGGTGCGGCCACAGCACAGCGGCCGCTCGCCCGTGGATGGCTTGGCGACGACGACCCGGTAGCCGGCGGATTCGAGAACCCGCTTGGCGGCGCGCACGTTTTCCGGCTCGAAGTAGATATTGAAGGTATCGGCAAACAGCACCACCGCAGGACCGACCGGGCAGGCATCGGCAAGAATGCCGGTGGCGGACAGATCAAAGATGTCGCTGCGCCATTGCGGCAGAGTGCGCTCGGCGGAGAAGCCCAGCAGCATTTCCGACAATTTGGCCAGACCCGGAATTTTATCACGCAGGTTCATGATGCCGGCCAACTTCGATGCCATCGGGGCATAGCGCGGCAGATAGCCGATCAGCCGGTCTTTAAGCGAGACCCCGTGGCGTTTGTTGTAGTGATAGAGAAACTCGATCTTCATCTTCGCCATGTCGACGCCGGTCGGGCATTCCCGCTTGCATCCCTTGCAGCCGACGCAGAGCTGCATGGTCTCTTTCATGGCATCTGAGGTGAGAGCATCGGCGCCAAGCTGGCCCGAAAGTGCGAGGCGCAACGTATTGGCGCGCCCCCGGGTCAGGTGTTGCTCATCACCGGTGACACGGAACGACGGGCACATCACGCCGGGATTCGACTTTCGGCAGGTGCCGTTGTTGTTGCACATCTCGACGGCATCGGAGAAGCCGCCCCATTCCGACCAGTCGAGGGCCGTCTTCAGCGCAATCGGCTGGTAGCCGGGCTTGAAGCGGAACAGCGTGCGGTCATCCATTTTCGGCGGATCGATGATCTTGCCCGGGTTGAACAGTCCGTCACCATCGAACGCCTGTTTGACTTCGCGGAAAGCCTGCACCATTTCCGGGCCGAACATCTGTTCGTGAAATTCCGAACGGACCAGACCGTCGCCGTGTTCGCCGGAATGCGAGCCCTTGTATTCGCGGACCATCTCGAACGCTTCTTCGGCGATGGCACGCATCTGTTTGGCGCCCAGTTCCTGCTTCAGGTTGACGACAGGGCGGACATGCAGCGTGCCGACGGAAGCATGTGCATACCAGGTCCCTTCGGTGCCGTACTTGTGGAACACCTGGGTCAGGCGGTCGGTGTACTCGGCAAGGTCTTCGAGTTTGACCGCACAGTCTTCGACGAACGAGATCGGTTTGCCGTCCCCCTTCATCGACATCATGATGTTGAGACCGGATTTGCGGACTTCCCAGACGGCGCTCTGGAATGCCGGGTCAATCGCTTCGACGACACCGCCCGGGAAACCGAGATCGGCCATCATCTCGCCCAGCTGCTTCATGCGGCGCAGGTTTTCGTCGGGGTCCGGTTCGGCAAACTCGACCAGCAGGATCGCATCGGGATCGCCTTTGACGAAGCGGTTGACGGTTTCCGTAAACATCGGAATCGCGCGACTGAGCCCGATCATCGTGCGGTCAACCAGCTCGACCGCAACCGGCCCAAGCTTGACCAGATGCTGGGCGGCATCCATGGCGTCATAAAATCTCGGGAAATGGCAGATGCCGAGGACCTTGTTTTTCGGCAGCGGCTGCAGCGAAATTTCAACCGCCGTCGAGAATGCCAGCGTGCCTTCCGAGCCGATCAGCAGATGCGCAAGATTGGGCATAGCCGAGGTCGCGTGGACGGTCTGGTTGTCCCAGCCGCCGCAATCCGGTCCGGTCGGCATCAGCGCATCAATGTTGTAGCCACCGACGCGGCGCATCAGATCGGGAAAGCGTGATTTGATCAGCTGTTCGTGATCCCGGCCAAGATCCAGAAGTGTGCCGACCAGCACACGCTGATGATCAGTGAGGCCTGCCATGGTCTGATTATCCGAGACCTCGCCAAAATGCATTGGCGTGCCGTCGGCCAGCAGCGCATCGATCGTGCGTACGTTGTCGCGCATGGTGCCGTAGCGGATCGACCGTGAGCCGCAGGAGTTGTTGCCGGTCATACCGCCGATGGTGGCGCGGCTGGACGTCGAGACGTCGACCGGGAACCACAGGCCATGCGGTTTCAGGTAGGCATTCAGCTTGTCGAGTACGATGCCGGGCTCAACCCGTGCGGTGCGCGAAGCGGCATCGAAATCAAGCACCTTGTTCATGTGCTTGGAGACATCGACGACGATCGCCTCGCCGATGCTCTGGCCGCACTGCGAGGTGCCGCCACCACGCGGCAGCACCGGCATGCCTTCATCGCGGGCGATATCGATGACGGCGCGGATATCATCTGCATTGCTTGGCACGACGACACCGGCGGGCTCAATCTGGTAGTGCGAGGCATCGGTGGCGTAGCGGCCGCGCGAGAAGGCATCGAACAGAACCTCACCACCGGTCGCTGCCTGTATCCGTTTGGCAAGCTTCGCATCACCAATACGTCCGGTCGCCCGAAGGCCGAAATTGTCGCGCGGCATAGGTCTCTCCTTAATGTCCTTATAGCCACTATATTGTATGCAAAATGTAATATCTAGAGAAATATCCCGGAAATTAGGGCTTGATATGGCTATAAATTGTATTCATTATGTGCGCAATCAACATACAAAGCTTCAATGACAGCTTACGGAGGAACATCATGGCGTACAAAAGCGGTCGGCACTTCCTGCAAATCCCGGGTCCAAGCCCGGTTCCTGACCGCATCCTGCGGGCCATGGACATGCCGGTGATCGATCACCGGGGTCCGGACTTCGGCAAGCTCGGCGCCCGTGTTCTTGAAAAGCTGAAGGGCGTTTTCAAAACCGAATCCCCGGTCATCGTTTTTCCGGCCTCTGGTACCGGTGCCTGGGAAGCGGCGCTGGTCAACGTACTGAGCCCCGGCGACAAGGTTCTGATGTATGAAACAGGCCAATTCGCAACGCTGTGGCATGAACTGGCTACCCGGATCGGCCTAGTACCCGAATTCATCGCCGGCGACTGGCGCCATGGCGTCGACCCGGCCAAAATCACCGCCCGCCTGAAGCTCGACACCGCGCACGAAATCAAAGCCGTCTGCTGTGTGCACAATGAAACCTCGACCGGCGTCACGTCCCGCATCGGCGAAGTTCGCAAGGCCATCGATGCCGCCGCTCACCCGGCGCTGTTCATGGTCGACACCATTTCCGGACTGGCCTCTGCCGACTACCGGCACGATGAATGGGGCGTCGATGTGACCATTTCAGGATCACAGAAG
>JANRAT010000222.1 GCA_030727885.1 Rhodospirillales bacterium
GGCCTGCATGATGACGGTGGCCTGGTTCTGGTTCTCCTATCTTTTTGTCGAAGTCAATCTGGGCTGGAATAACATGGCGGCGTTGCTGCCCCATGAATTGGGCGGTCTGGCTGCCGGTGTTGCCACTCCCGTGGCACTGCTGTGGGTGGTTGTGATTTCCTACCAGCGTGGCGCTGATATCGAGCGCGAAGCGGCGGCATTGCGCTGGCAGATGCGGCAGATGATCTATCCGAGCGATCATGCGCAATCGAGATTACGCGAAGTCACGGACTCGCTCCGTCAGCAGACCAAGGATCTCAACCGCGCGACCGAAGAAGCCATGCGCCGCGGTGAAGCCGTCAGCAAGCTGGTGCGCGAACGGGCGATGGAATTGTCGCGTGTATCGGAAGACGCCGATCTTCGCGCCCATGCTGTTGCAGATGCGTTGCGCCGCCAGACCGAAGACCTGGCGCAAGCCACCGACAATGCGACTGAACGGGCTCGTGATGTCGGCGAGAAACTGCAGAAGCATGCCTATGACCTGACCGTATCATCGGACCGTGCCTCATCCAGAGCCGAAGACCTGACCGATGTCATCGCGCGCCGAGCTGTGGAACTTTCACAGGCCGCCAACACCGCTTCGGAGCGCGCCCAGGAAACGGCAGCACTGTTTGACGAGCGTGCGGTATCGCTCAGAGACACCATGCATGAAGCCAATTCGCGGGCTGAAGACACGACCAGCGCCTTGCAGGCGATCGGCAATGCCGTTCGGGACCGGGTTGCCGAGCTGATTGATATCTCCGGTGAAGCCGACCGCCAGATGCGCAGCAGTGCGTCGTTGCTGGGTGACAGTGCCGAGGACATGAGCCGGCGCAACGATGAAGCGATGACACAGATCGAGCGTATGCGGGAGCTTCTGCAGCGTCAGGCAAATGATCTGGTCGAGACGGCAGATCAGGTACAAAGCCGTACCAAGGATATCGAAAACAATCTGGCGCACCAGACCCACGTTCTGTCGAAAACGTCCGACAAGGTGGTGGCCGATGTGCAGGATGTCGGCGATGCCTTGCGGGAAGATGCAAGGCGTCTGGAATCGCTGTCGAACCACGTCAACGAGCGGGTTCGTGGTACCGGTGAAGCCTTCCGCCTGCAAGCCAGGGAAATGTCGGAAGCTGCCGATGTCGCGGCAGAGCGGGCCGAGAATGTCGGCAATGTATTGCGTCGGGATTCCGATGAATTGTCGACGATCTCTGAACGTGTTCTGGGCGAGGTTGCCCGGGTCGGTGAGGAACTGCGCCGCCGCGCCGAACAGGTTGATGAGACCACCGATCGCTCGGTCGAGCGTTTCACCGAAGCTGGGGAAGCCCTTGGCGAACAGGCCGGCAATATGGCCCGGTCGGCAAATCAGAGCGTCTTGCGGCTTGATGAAGTCGGCGAGACTTTACGCCGGCGCTCGGTCGATATTGACAGTGTCGCCGATATTGCCGATGCCCGGCTGTCGCGCTTGGGCGAGTTGCTGAGCGATACGGTGATGTCGGTTTCGCAGACCACCGATAAAGGTGTGTCCGAAGTTGCCCGTGCCGCCCATGCGCTTAATCACAGTGCCATGACCGTGCGTCAAAGCTCGGAAAATGTCGCCGAGGCTGCCCGCATTACCACCGAAGATCTCAACGTCGTTACGGAAACAACATCACGCGCTCAGCGCAGCATTGCCGATCTGGGGATGCAGGCCAAAGATCAGGTGCAGGAGCTCAGCGCCGCATCGGCTCGTGCCGAACAAAGCATGGAGCAGGTTACTGAAAGCCTGCAGAACCACGCAGACAGGCTGGCTCTGGTTTCGGCCAAGTCGGCGAATGTATTGTCCGATGCCGGTGCGGTTATTCGACGCGAAGCCGCCAACATTGATCATTCCAGCGCCACGGCAAAAGCGCGTCTGGTGGCGGTTGGCGAAGACCTGAGTGAACGTCTGCGTGATTTGCTTGCAGCGTCCGATCAGGCGTCATCACAGATCAGTTCGGTATCCGGTACCTTTACCGATCAGTCGACAATGTTGAGCAACCATTCCGATGTTGCCGTCGCCGATATCGACAAAATCGGGCAACTGCTAGAAAGCCGGGCGCAGCAGGTTTCACAGGCTTCCGACAGGGCTGCACAGCTTTTGAATCTGGTCACCGATTTGCTGCACAAACAATCCGAAGACCTGGGGACGATTTCCGGTCGCGCCTATGCCGAGATCGAGGGCGTCGGCGACGTCATCAAGGAGCGCGCCATACAGGTTGATACCGTCAGCGAACTGGTCAGCCACCGCCTCGGAGATGCCAGTGAAATTCTGCAGGCCAGTACAGGCGAGCTGTCATCGGCCGCTGATTACGCTACGGGCCGGGTTGAACAGACCGCCAGCGCGATGCAGAAAGGTGCTCAGCAAATGCGCGAGACGTCTTCAGATGCCCTGGGTCGGCTTGAGGATATTGGCCGACGTCTGATGCGTGAAGTCGAGACTGCAACCGGCGCCACGGACCGTGCTGCGGAAAATCTCGCAGGCATATCCGGATCATTGAAACAGAATCATATCGAGCTGGATACGTCACTGGAGAAAACCCGTGAACGCATGAATGATGTCGGGCAGATCCTGCACAAAAGCTCGGAAGGTCTTACCAGCACGTATGAGTCTGCGACGGCGCATGTTCAACGGTTTGCCGACTTGTTGAATCAGCAGGCGTCCGGTCTGACCAACTCGTCCAACGAAGCCGCAGCGCGTCTTAGCCGTGTCGGCGATGAAATTCAGTCCCGTTCTCATGAATTGAGCAATAACGCGGATCGTGCTTCACAGTTGATGAGCCTGGTATCTGATGCCTTGCAGCGCCATGCCGGTGACGTTCTGCAGGCAGCCGAGCGGGCTTCCAGTCAGGTCGAAACCGTCAATACCGAACTCAGGGAAGGGGCCCGCGATCTGAGTGACGCCTCACAACGCGGTGTGCAGGAGATGACGGAAGTCTCGCAAGCCCTTCGCGAACGTTTCCAGGAAGTCAGTATCGTTTCCCGGAAAGCGACAGCACAGCTTGAAGAAGCGTCGGACGGCTTGCGCCATCGCGGCAATATTCTCGCGACCACCAGCGACGATGCCGTCGAACGTCTGGAGAAAGTTGGCGAAATCATCGGGCAACGGGCTTCGGAAGCATCAATGGCGGCCGATCTCAATGTCTCCAAACTGAACCGGGCTGCCGAGACCTTGCGGACACAGATCCACGAGTCCGGTGAGCGGTCCGACACCATCGTCGAGCAGCTTGAAGGCGGGACCGAGGGACTGCGCCGGCAACTGCAGGACCTTACGACCACCTACAATCGTGCCGAGCGGGGGCTTGAGGCGCTGGGTGAGGCGCTCGGTCGTCGTGCGCAGGAACTGTCCAGTACCACCGATGTGGCGCTCGGCAAGGTTGGTGCCTGGGACAAGTCGGTGCGTTCGCATGTTGATGCCCTGTCCAAGGCGACATCGGATGTGGCGCGCAAATCGCACGAGATCAATCAGGTTCTGGATAGTCGCACCCAGGAAGTCCGGAATGCATCGAACGAAGCATCGGCACTGCTGTCTTCGTTGAAGGAGCGGACGGAAAAAACCGATCTCGAGGAATTCACCCGTCAGGCGACATTCATTTCCGAACGTCTGCAATCGCTGGCCGTGGATATTGGCAGGGTACTGGAGACCCAGGTTTCGGAAGAAGACTGGAGACGCTTCAACAAGGGTGAAAAAGGTATTTTCGTCCGCAAGCTTCTGGGGTTCCGCGAAAAAGCCAAACTGCAGCAAATCCGCCAGACCTACCAGGAAGACGGGACCTTCCGCGATTACGTCACCCGTTATCTGGAGGAGTTCGAACTGCTGCTGGACGAAGCATCAAGGCGCGATCCGAACAGCATGCTGCACGCGACGTTCCTGTCGTCCGATATGGGCAAGGTCTATATGGTGCTGGCCCGCGCTCTCGACCGGGATATGTGAGCCGTCGTTACCGGTTCAGGGACTCGGCAAACCAGGAAAGCTCGTCTGCCAGTGTGACGACACGACCGATTACAAACAGCGTGGCTCCCTTGATATTTCCCTCACTCGCCGTAACCGGCATTTCAACCAGCGTGGTGATGAGCGTGCGCTGCTGAGGACGTGTCCCCATGTTGAGGATGGCGACAGGCGTGTCCGGGGCGAGGCCGTGGGTGATCAGGTTATCCGAAATTTCCTGTACATTGGTCATGCCCATGTAGACGACGAGGGTCGTGTCCGGGTCGGCCATGCTGCGCCAGTCCAGCAAAAGCGGTTCATCGCCCTTGCTGTGCCCGGTTACGAAGCGCACGCCCTGGGC
>JANRAT010000223.1:0-3026 GCA_030727885.1 Rhodospirillales bacterium
CTGTGTTCGCGGATTTTGTAGTTGATTTTCTCGTTCCTGAGGTCAGCTTCGACGCGGATTCCTGCGGCCTTCAAGGCTTCGACAACCTCAAGAGCATAGGCATCAAAGTCGTTGGTGATCGGCGTCACGACAACCTGTACGGGGGCCAGCCACATCGGCAGACGACCGGCGAAATTCTCGATCAGAATACCGATAAAGCGCTCGAACGAGCCGAGAATGGCCCGGTGCAGCATGACCGGACGGTGTTTGTTGCCGTCCTCGCCGACGTATTCGGCATCAAGTCTTTCCGGCAGGACAAAGTCGACCTGCAACGTGCCGCACTGCCAGTCACGACCGATCGCGTCTCTCAGTACAAACTCAAGCTTCGGACCATAAAAGGCGCCTTCGCCCGGGTTCATGATCAATTCCGTGCCGGCGGCTTTGGTGGCATCCAGCAAGGCGGCTTCGGCCTTGTCCCAGGTTTCGTCGGTACCGGCGCGGACGTCCGGGCGATCGGAGAATTTGACGACAAATTCCTCGAAGCCGAAATCCTTGTAAATCGAGGCCAGCAGGTCGATGAAGATTTTCGTTTCGCTCTCGATCTGATCTTCGGTGCAGAAAATGTGCGCATCGTCCTGCGTGAAGGCACGGACCCGCATCAGGCCGTGCAGCGCGCCAGACGGCTCATAACGATGGCAGGAGCCAAATTCGGCCATGCGCAACGGCAGATCGCGGTAGCTTTTGATGCCCTGACGGAAAATCTGCACATGGCACGGGCAGTTCATCGGCTTCAGGGCCAGATGGTGCACGCCGCCTTCAGCATCGCCAACGGGCGCGGCTTCGGTGTCATCGTGGACATGGCCGGCGCTTTCATCAACTTCGGCGATGAACATGTGGTCGCGGAATTTTTCCCAGTGTCCCGAACGCTCCCACAGGGCGCGGTCGACCAGCTGCGGGGTTTTCACCTCGACATAGCCGGCCGCTTCAAGGCGCGTGCGCATGTAGCGCTCGCAGCTCCGGTACAGTGACCAGCCTTTCGGATGCCAGAAAACCGAGCCGCGTGCCTCTTCCTGAATGTGGAACAGGTTCATTTCCCGGCCGAGCCTGCGGTGATCGCGCTTTTCAGCTTCCTCGATCCGCGTCAGATAGGCCTGCAGTTCCTTGTCGTTGCGCCAGCACGTGCCGTAAATCCGCTGTAGCTGCGGGTTCTTGGCATCGCCGCGCCAGTAGGCACCGGCCAGCTTCATCAGCTTGAAGGATTTCCCCATACGGCCTGTCGTGGACAAGTGCGGTCCGCGGCAAAGATCGATCCAGTCGCCCTGGCGATACATGGTAATATCCTCGCCTTCCGGCAATTCCATGACCCATTCGGCCTTGAACGTCTCGCCCTTGTCCTTGAAGTACTTGGCGACATCGTTGCGCTGCCAGACTTCGCGGACAATCGGTATGTTGCGGTCGACGATTTCGCCCATGCGCTTTTCGATGGCAGCAAAATCCTCGGTCGAAAACGGCTGTTCACGATAGAAATCGTAATAAAAGCCGTCTTCCGTTGCCGGTCCGAAGGTAATCTGCGTGCCTGGGAACAGTTCCTGCACGGCCATTGCCAACAGGTGCGCGCAGTCATGGCGCAGCACTTCCAGCGCGTCGGCTTCCTGTTTGTCGGTAATGATGGCGACGTTGGCGTCTGCGGTTATGGTCCGGTCGAGATCCCACATGTCACCGTCGACACGGACGACCATCGCCGCCTTGGCGAGACCGGGACCGATCGAGGCGGCGATTTCGGCGCCAGAGACCGGTTTGTCATAATTGCGGACGGAACCGTCCGGTAGGGTAATCGCGACCATTGTTTTTGCCTGATAAAAAACCGAAGCCCAGCGGCGTAGTTAAAGCGCAAGGCGCTTAGCGTCAAGAACCGCCTTTATCGGGGAGCGCGGCCAAGACATCATCAACGGTGATGTTGGCCATCGAAGCGCGGCGTAAAATAGTTACATTCGGGCCCCGTTGCGCGCAGAGTGCCGGGTCTGACGCCTGCGCATACAGCACAATGGACGGTGTGCCGGAAAACGCGGCGATGTGCATCGGGCCGTTGTCGTTGCCGATGGCAAATCGTGCCTGTTTGGCCAGCGTGACGAGGTCAATCAGGGATGTCCTGCCGGCCAGATTTATGGCCGCTTTCGTGCCTTCGATGAGGGTATCGCCGAGCGCCCGCTCATCAGGCCCGCCGCAGATAAGCGGGGTTACGGCACCACCGTCCAGACGACTGACGAGCTGCTGATAGGACGCCTGCGGCCAGCGCTTTTCCGGTCTGTGCCCGGCGCCACCCGGCACGATCAGGCAATAATCCGCGGGCAGGTCGAATCCCGACAGATCACTGGTGACCGGTCCCAAATCGCTGACCGGCGTAACTTTGATACCGGCCATCTGCAGCTGTTCGGCCTGCCGTTCAAGGGTGTGCATGGCATCGCGATCTGGATTGGCATGGGGATGCGAGCATCCTGCGGCAATGCCCGACCACTCAGGGGACGGTCCGGGCCAGAACAGCCGATAATAGCCGCTGGAGCGATCCGATGTCTGCAAATCGTAGATCCGGGCAAAGCCGCCGCTGCGCAGCTTTTTGCGCAACCCAAGCCAGCCGCAGATATTGAGTGCCTTTGGTTTTTGGTCGATCCAGATGTCATCGGCGACACCACTTGCGGCAATCAGTGGCTCGAAGGGGGCGGTGGTGAGAACGCTGATATGATCATGCTTGTGATGATCGCGAATCGCCTGCATCGGTCCCAAGGCCTGAACGACATCACCTAGTGCGCCCAGCTTGATGACAAGGATATGTTTTTTTGATTTCGCTGCGGTTTGCATCGGCCTCAGGCACGGCCCCGTGCGGCGAGAACCTCATTATAGACTTCAAGGGTTTTGTCGCACATCTGGGTTTTAGAGAAATTCTTGCGGACGTGTTCAATGGCGATAGCTGCAAGCTTGTTGCGTGCTGCATTGTCGAGCGAAAGGCCCTTTTCAAGGGCTTTGGACAAGGCCTCGGCATCGCCGGGCGG
>JANRAT010000223.1:3036-4313 GCA_030727885.1 Rhodospirillales bacterium
CCGCCATGATCCGAGGCGATGACAGGGCGCCCCATCGCCTGCGCCTCGCAGACGACACGTCCGAAGGCTTCGGGATCCGTCGATGCCGAAACCACCAGATCGGTCAGTTTGTAGGCCGCCGGCATATCCTCGCAATGATCGACAATACGGATCACTTCTTCCAGACCGTGCTTGGTAATCCTGTTTTCGAGCTCTCGGCGATAATCCGCACGCCCCTGCGCACCACCCACCAGCAGGCAGCGGATATCCTTGCGGCCCAGTTTGGCAATGGCATCGATCAGCACCAGCTGCCCTTTCCAGCGCGTCAGTCGGCCCGGCAGCATGATGATCGGCACGCCGTCCGGCAGCCGCCAGTCAGTGGAAAGTTTGATGACGCGCTCTGCCGAAACTTTTTCCGGATCAAATCTTTCCAGATCGACACCGCGGTGAATGACCCTGATTTTATCGACCGGCACGCCGTAATGACGGCGGATATGTCCGCCGATGAACGTCGAGATGGCGATCACACGATCGCCGAAGGTCATGACCGCGTTATATTTGCGTTTCAGCCAGTTGCCGATCGAATAAGTACCATGAAAAGTAGTGACCAGCGGGATGTTGGTGCGCTGGCAGGCGACATAGGCGCTCCAGGCGGGGGCGCGTGAGCGAACGTGCACCACGTCGACATGCTCGCGCTGGATCAGCTTAATCAGCCGATCAATGTTCCGGTACATGACCAGCGGGTTTTTCGAGGCCACAGGCAGGTTGATATGCTCGGCATTGACGCGTGATAGGTCGTGCACCAGCAGGCCGCCTTCGGAAGCGACCAGTGCGCGCCCGCCGGCGGCGGTGATGGCACCGGCGATTTCAACGGTGCCTCGCTCAACACCACCGCTGCCGCCAAGCGCCGGCAGAATCTGCAACACGGTCGGTGCCTTGCCGCCATCTTCCTGAGGGTGTGCCATATCATCGTCCTGAGGACGTGCTATCTTGTCTTCGTGAGTGTTAAGGTGCGCGCTGTCGTTCATGACCATGTCATTTTATTAATAGGGGAGCCCGCATGCCTGATCAAACAAAAGCCCCGGCGATACTGACGCGCAAGGACGGTTCAATGATTGCTTACCACCACACGGCTGGCAAGTCGCCAGGTGTGATGTTCCTGACTGGCTTTAAATCGGACATGCAGGGCGGGAAAGCAACAGCTCTTGAAGAATTTTGTTTGTCGACGGGGCGCGCGTTTACCCGATTTGACTATTTCGGGCACGGGCAATCCTCCGGCGCCTTCGAAGACGGAACCA
>JANRAT010000223.1:4323-22497 GCA_030727885.1 Rhodospirillales bacterium
CGCAAGTACTGGTCGGGTCGTCCATGGGCGGCTGGATCATGCTGCTGGCCGCCCTGCAGCGACCGCAACGGATCGCCGGATTGGTGGGTATTGCCGCGGCACCGGATTTCACCCGTGATCTGATCCCCAAGGCGCTGACGCCGGAGCAGCTGCAGGCACTGGACCAGCAGGGCTTTTGTGATATCCCCAACTGTTATGACGATCAGGAGCCTTATCGCATTCGCAAATCGCTGCTGGATGACGGGGATAACCATTTACTACTGAACGGGGCTATCAGCCTAGACGTGCCGATAAGACTCATTCATGGGATTGAAGATCACGACGTGCCGTGGCAAACAGCCCTTAAGATAATGGAACGTGTGCGCAGTGAAGATGTCGAGGTTCAGTTCGTCAAAGGCGGCGACCACAGATTGTCGGAGCCCCATGATCTCGAACGATTGACACGCACCGTGAATGCTTTGCTGGAGAGTTTTTGACGATGGATGCTATCGAACGGATGTTAACCGGTTACCGGGCATTTCGCGCAAACATGCCGGTTGACCATCACGAACGTTTGAGCCGACTGGTCAAGGCCGGTCAGAGCCCGCAGGCGGCAGTTATCGCGTGCTCGGATTCGCGGGTTGATCCGGCGCTGGTTTTCAGCGCCGAGCCTGGCGATATCTTCATGATCCGCAATGTCGCCAACCTTGTCCCGCCGATGGAAGAAGAAGGCACCTTTCACGGCACCAGTGCAGCGCTGGAATTTGCCGTGCTCGGTCTCAACGTCCCCAACATCATCGTGCTTGGGCATGCCCATTGCGGCGGCATTCATGCGATGATCCGGGGCGCCGAAGTGACCAAGGACGGCTACAAGTTCGTGCCGGCCTGGGTCTCGATGCTGTCTTCGGCGCATCGCCGGGTGCTGGCGACGATGCCGGATGCCAGCGAGGAAGAAACGCAACGCGCCTGCGAGCGGAATGCGGTGCTGGTTTCGCTGGAAAATCTGACGACATTTCCGTGGATCCGGGAACGCATGTCCAACAGATCACTGAAGCTGCACGGCTGGTTCTTCGATATTGAAACGGCGCAGCTTGAAATCTACGACGCCAAAACCGGCGGCTTCGAACCGGTCGACTAAGTCAATCTTCTTCGGCGAGAATACCCTGCAGGCCCGAGCGGTAATCCGGGTGGCGCAGTTTTACACCCAGTTCCTTGCGGATGCGGGTGTTGTCGACGCGCCGGTTATCCAGCCAGAAACTCAGCGCCATCGGGCTCATGCGGTCTTTGACGGTGGCAAAATCTTCCAGCGGCGGCGGCTCCATGTCGAGCAGTTCGCAGGCATAACTGGTCACTTCGGCGGGTGGCGCCGGCTCGTTGTCACAGACGTTGTAGACGGCGCCCGGATTGGGCTTGGCAATCGACGCCGCGAGTACCCGGGCAATGTCGTCGACGTGGATACGCGAAAATGCATGTCCCGGCTTGTCGATGCGTTTGGCGTTCCTGGCCTTGATCTGGTTGAATACGGATCGGCCCGGGCCGTAGATCCCGGCGAGGCGGAATATATGCACGGGCAGCCCGTCGTTGCCATGCAGTGCCTGCCAGCCCTGTTCAGCCTCGACCCGTCGCCTGGAGCGGTCGCTGGAAGGGTTGAGCGGCGTCGTTTCGTTCACCCAGGCACCATTGGTGTCGCCGTAGACACCGGTCGTCGACAGATAGCCGAGCCAGCTCAAAGCGGGCATGGCACGGATAACATCGCTGGCGGCCAAAAGAACCGGATCACCGTCCTCGCCGGGCGGTACCGAAATCAGCAGGTGGCTGGAGGCGTTCAGTTTGGCGATAATGGCCGGCGTCAGCGCTGTGCCATCCCAGACATGCGCATCAACCCCGGCGGCGATCAGCCGGGCAGCCTTGTCGGCACTGCGGACGGTGCCGCTGACTGACCAGTCGGCGGCGGATAAATATCGGATCAGGGCTTCGGCGGAAAAGCCGATGCCGAAGCAGAATAATCTCGGTCCGCCACGTCTGGTCACTCGATGCACTCCCCTGCATATTTCTTCTCAGCCCTTGTCGCGGCTGTGTTTGCACCTTAGAAGCCTGAATATGCTTACAGATCGTTATAACCCGAAAGGGCACGCCCTGCGATGATCACTGTTCGCCAATCCGCACTTTTTTTTGCCCTGTTGATTCTGCCGCTCAATTTTTCTTCTGCACCGGCTTTTGCGGAAGAGGTCAATCATGCCCGGGAATATGCCCGTTGCATGGCGATTGCGCCGAAAGACCCCAATGACGCCTTTGAAATGGCGACGGCGTGGAAAAGTCTGGGCGGGGGTGATGCCGCCGAGCATTGCGCGGCGATCACGCTGTTCTATTCGGGGCAAAAGGAGTTTGCCGCGCGCCGCCTTGAAGCGCTGGCGCAGAAAGTCGTCGCCGAGCCTGAATTCAAGGGGCAGATTCTGGCCCAGGCCGGACAGGCGTGGCTGGCGGTTGGCGATGCCGCGCATGCCGAAGCAACCTTCAGCGAAGCGGTCAAGCTGCTCAGAGGTCGGCCCGGCATCCTAGTCGACCGTTCGGAAGCGCGCGCCGCGATGGGCGATTACAGGGGCGCCGTCGAGGATCTGACAAATGCTATTTCGGCAGACCCAAAGATGGTCGATGCTTACGCGTTTCGCGCCAGTGCCTATCGTTATCTTGATGAAATGGGCAAGGCCAAAGCCGACGTCGATACAGCCTTGCAACTGGCGCCGAATGATCCGTCGGCGCTGCTTGAACGCGGTATCATATCGCGTCTGTCCGGCGATAATGCCGCCGCCAGAGCGGACTGGCTAAGGGTTCTTGAGCTTGACCCCAACGGTGAAGCCGGGCGCCTCGCGCAGAAAAATATCGAGAAGATGGACGTCAAGATCGACTGAGGATGAGTGCATCCTTCGAGACGCCGCCTTGCGACCACTCAGAGATGAGGTGCGCGCATTTCTCCTCATGCTGAGAAGGCCTGGAAGGTCGTCTCGAAGCACGCGCGGTCTCAGAAATCCAGATCGGCGTAATGTTTGGGTGGCGGCGCGCTCGGAATGCGATCGCTGAGCAGGGGCCGGAAGCTTGGCCGTGACTTGATCCTCGCATACCAGTCCTTGACGCTTTCGTGGCGATCCCACGGTACGTCGCCGATATAATCGAGCGTCGAGAGATGCGCGGCGGCGGTGATGTCGGCCAGAGAGAAATCGTCCCCGGCCAGCCATTTGCGGCGTTCCACCAGATAGGCGATGTAGTCCATGTGTGTGTGGGCGTTGCTGTGTCCGGCGCGGACCTGCGTGGAATCCGGCTCGCCCAGACCCAGAAACCGTTTCATGAACTTTTCACCGACCAGCTTTTCGGTCACTTCGACATTGAATTTGCGGTCGAACCAGTCGATCAGCCGGCGCACTTCGGCGCGGTGAAAGGGCTGGCGGCCGATCAGCGGCGGCTCGGGATGCATCTCGTCAAGAAATTCGCAGATCACCTGAGAGCCGGAAAGGGCTGTGCCGTCAGGCTCGACCAGTACCGGGACCTCGCCCATCGGGTTGATGGCGAGAAATTCCTCGCGTCGCCGCCAGACGTTTTCGGCCTTCAGTTCAAAGTCTATCCGCTTCTCGCCGAGTGCGATGCGGACCTTTCTGGAGAACGGAGATAGCCAGAGATGATAAAGAACGCGCATTCGTCATTTCCAAGATCGATGCCCGAAACACGACCACTGTCGAAATTGTGAACGGTCGTTAGTAGCACCCAACCCATCGAATACGCTATCAAGGGGACAGATGGCAACAGTCGGCTGCTTGCAGAGATAACGGCAAGGGAAGACAATGTTCAATGACAGCGTGCATGGGAGCGTCAAATGTTAATCAAAAATCGTATCGCCTCGGATGTTTCAGGATCGGAAATTACCCCAAAAACGGTGTTCGACAATCGCCGGGCATTTCTGAAAACAGCCGCTTTGACGGGTATCGGCCTTGCTGCGGCAGGGTTGCCCTCGCTCCCGGCGTATGCTGCCAGAACCCCGTTCAGCGGGGTGCAAAAGACCCAGTGGACGGCCAAGAGCATGCCGGAAAACGATCCGCTCAACACCTATGAAGACATCACCAGCTATAACAATTTTTATGAATTCGGCACCGGCAAGCGCGACCCGCAGGAAAATGCCCAGGACTTCAAGCCGCTGCCCTGGGAAATTACCGTCGACGGAGCGTGCGCCAAACCCGGCAAGATTTCCTTCGAAGACCTGACAAAGCCGCATGCGCTGGAAGAGCGCGTCTATCGTCATCGCTGCGTCGAGGCATGGTCGATGGTGATCCCGTGGGTCGGCATTCCGCTCGCCGCTGTGCTGAAACGCTTCGAGCCGACGGCAGACGCCAAGTATGTCGCCTTCGAGACACTTATGGATCTGGAACGCATGCCCGGACAGCGTCAGCGCGTCCTTAACTGGCCATATAAGGAAGGCCTCAGGATGGACGAAGCCATGCACCCGCTGTCTATCTTGGCAGTTGGCCTTTACGGCGAAGTCATGCCGAACCAGAACGGCGCGCCGGTGCGTCTGGTGACACCCTGGAAGTACGGCTTCAAGGGGATCAAATCGATTGTCCGGATCAAGTTCCAGAGTGAAATGCCGGCGACCAGCTGGAATGAAGCGGCATCCCGGGAATACGGATTTTATTCCAATGTCAATCCGGCGGTCACCCATCCGCGCTGGTCACAGGAGACCGAGCGCCGCATCGGTGAATTATTCAAGCGCAAAACCCTGCCGTTCAACGGCTACGCAGAAGAAGTCGCCGGCCTGTATCAGGGTATGGATCTTCGCAAGTGGTTCTGATCCTGTAAGGCACGACAGATGGCTGTTGATGGTGCGTTGAATGGCGTCCCTGCTGCAGAGCAGGCGCGTCCGGCACGGAAAACCAAACGCGATCCGGTCACCTGGATCGTCAAGCCGGTGGTCTGGGTGTTGTGTCTGGCGCCACTCGCTTGGCTGGGCTGGCTGGTGGCTGATACGCTGCTATTTCATGGCCGTGGTCTGACCGCCAACCCGGTCGAATTCATCAATCGTTTTTTGGGCGACTGGGCGCTGCGGTTCCTGCTGATCGCCCTTGCGGTGACGCCGGTCAAGGTTCTCACAGGCTGGAAACAGGCCGTGCGCCTGCGCCGGCTGCTGGGTCTTTTCGCTTTCTTTTATGTGGTCCTGCATATCTCCAGTTATGTCGGCCTTGATCAGTTCTTCAACTGGTCGGCGATCTGGAAGGACATTATCAAGCGCTGGTACATCACGGTTGGCATGGTGGCCGTGTTGTGCCTGATTCCGCTGGCCGTGACCTCGACAAAAGGCTGGATCAAGCGCATCGGCGGCAAGAACTGGAACCGGCTGCACAAGGCGGTTTACATAGCCGGCGCAGCGGCTTGCCTGCACTTCATCATGATGCGCAAGGGCCTGCAGGTCGAACCGCTGATCTATGCGGGCGTGTTTGCAGCGCTGATGCTGATCCGTACCATTGAGCCGATCAGGCGTCGCTTCCGGGCTCGTCCTGCGGCTTGAGGAATTTCCGTCGCACCACCCGGTGCACGATGTAAATCAGCACCATGATAATGACGATGATCACGGCGATGTGCTCGAACTTCTTGATCTCGCCCAGCATGCGTTGAGCGGTGTTGGCGAAGACAAAGCCGAGTGCCGTGAACGTCGCTGCCCAGACGGCGGCAGAGACGGCGTTGAGCAATAAAAACCGCAATGCCGTTATCTTGCTGAGGCCGATCGCCACCGGGCTGATATTGCGGATGCCATAGATGAAGCGGAACGACAGAATGAACAAGGTCGGATATTTCTCAAGCAGATCCAGGGCGCGGCGAAATGCAGGATGATCGGTGTTCTTGGTTATGAAACGGTGCGTTCGGTAGCGTCTGGCCAGAAAGAACCACATCTGATCGCCGGCGAATGATCCGGCAAAGGCCATCGCCGCAACGGCATAGGGGTTGAGCAATTGCTCATGGGCCGCGAAGCCGGCCAGCACGACAATGGTTTCTCCCTCGAGAAAGGTGCCGAGCAGAACGATCCACAACCCGTATTCGGCGAGTAATGATTGAAGGAGGTCCATATTGCTTGAGGCGCGCTTTTAGTGCGCTTCATCCCAGTTGGAACCGGTGCCGATATCGACGACCAGCGGCACGTTTAGCGTGGCGGCGCTTTCCATCACCTGCTTGACCACGCTGCGGGTGGCGTCGATCTCGGCGTCAGGGACTTCGAAGATCAGCTCATCGTGCACCTGCAACAGCATGCGCGCACCGAGCTTGGCGTCATCAAGCGCGGCAGGCAGCTGCGACATGGCACGCTTGATGATGTCGGCGGCGCCGCCCTGGATCGGTGCATTGATGGCGGCGCGCTCGGCGTTGCCGCGCAGCCCCTGATTTTTTTCGTTGATGCCGCGCATGTGGCATTTGCGACCGAACGGGGTCATCACGAAGCCATGGTCGTGCGCCTGCTGCTTGGTCCGCTCCATGTAATTCTTGATGCCCGGATAACGTTCGAAATAGGCATCGATGTAGCGCTGTGCGTCACCCCGGGAAATCCCCAATTGGCGCGCCAGACCAAAGCCCGATATGCCGTAAATGATGCCGAAGTTGATGGCCTTGGCCTGACGGCGGATCATCGGGTCCATGCCTTCGACCGGCACACCGAAGACCTGCGATGCGGTGATCGCGTGGATGTCCTGTCCATCGGCAAACGCCTGCTTCAGCACTTCGATATCTGCCACGTGCGCCAAAAGTCGCAATTCGATCTGCGAGTAATCCGCCGACATCAGGGTAAAGCCGTCATCGGCAATAAACGCCTGACGGATTTTCCGGCCTTCTTCGGAGCGGATCGGAATGTTTTGCAGATTGGGATCGTTGGACGACAGCCGCCCGGTCGAGGTGATGGCCTGTGAAAACGACGTATGCACGCGCCCGGTTGCCGGGTTGATGGTGTCGACCAGCGCGTCGGTATAGGTGCTTTTGAGTTTTTGCAGCTGCCGCCAATCAAGGATCGTTTGCGGCAGTTCGTGCCCCTGCGCGGCCAGTTCCTCGAGCACTTCGGCACTGGTCGAATAGGCGCCGGTCTTGCCCTTCTTGCCGCCGTCCAGTGACATCTCGTCGAACAGGATTTCGCCGACCTGCTTGGGCGAGCCGATATTGAAATCGCGTCCGGCCAGTTCGCGGGCGTGCACTTCGAATTCACCCATGCGCTTTTCGAAATCGGCAGAAAATGCCTTCAGTTTTTTGGCGTCGACCTTGATGCCGGTGCGTTCCATCCGCTCGAGGATATGGATCAACGGTCGTTCCAGCCGTTCGTAAATGCCGACCATATGTTCCTGCGTCAGGCGGGGCTTGAGGACCCGGTGCAGCCTGAGCGTCACGTCGGCATCTTCGGCGGCATAGGGGCCGGCCTGTTCCAGCGCAACTTTGTCGAAGCTGACGGCGGCTTTGCCGGTGCCGGCGACGTCCTTGAACTTGATGGTGGCGTGATCCAGAAACCTGAGCGACAGCTCGTCCATGCCGTGACCGTGCAGACCGCCTTCAAGAACGTATGACAGCAGCATGGTGTCGTCGACCGGTGCAACGTCGACGCCGTAGCGCGACAAAACCTGAATGTCGTATTTGATGTTCTGCCCGACCTTGAGGATCGACGGGTCCTCAAGCATCGGCTTCAGGGCCTTGATCGCGTCCTTGAGGGGAATCTGTTCGGGCGCATCCGCTTCATGGACGCCGTCACTGTCTCCAAGATCAAAGGCACCTTGCGCACCGGAGCCGACGTGTGCCAACGGAATGTAGCAGGCCTTGCCGGACTCGATGCTGAGCGAGATGCCGACCAGTCCGGCCTGCATGCTGGACAGCGCGTCGGTTTCCGTATCGACGGCGACAATGCCGGCTTTTTCGGCTGCCGCAATCCACGGCAACAGGTCGGCCATTTTCTGCACCAGCGTGTAACTGATTTCGGCGGGCTTTTCTTCCGTTGCCGGCTGAGCGCTCGTGTCTTCGTTTTTGGGACCGTGCTTTGCCGAGATCGAGGAAACCAGGGATTTGAATTCCATCTCGCGCAGGAACGTCAGCAGCTTTTCCGGGTCGGGCTGGCGTTTGCGGAATTCATCCAACGGCACGACATCCGGCACATTGGTCATGAGAGTTACCAGTTGTTTGGAGATCCGCGCCAGATCGGCCTGCTCGATCAACTTTTCGCGGCGCTTCGGCTGTTTGATTTCTTCGGCACGCGCCAGCAGGCTTTCCAGATCGCCGTACTCGTTGATCAACTCCGCCGCCGTCTTGATGCCGATGCCCTGCACGCCGGGCACATTGTCGGTGCTGTCGCCGGCCAGCGACTGAACTTCGATGACCTTGTCAGGAGTGACGCCGAATTTCTCGAACACCTCGGCGGCACCGATGGTCTGTTCCTTCATGCCGTCCCACAATGACACCCGGTCATTGACCAGCTGCATCAGGTCCTTGTCGGACGACACGATGGTGACATCCATGCCGCGTTCGGCGGCCTGTGTCGCGTAGGTCGCGATCAGATCGTCGGCTTCATAGTTTTCCATCTGGATCGCCGGCACGTTCATCGCCTCGGTCGCTTCCCTGACCAGCGCGAATTGCGGAATCAGATCTTCCGGCGGCTCCGGGCGGTGCGCCTTGTATTCGGGATAGATGTCGTTTCTGAAAGTCTTGCGAGCTTTGTCGAAGATCACCGCTACGTAGTCGGCTTCGGTATCCTCGATCAACTTCAGCATCATCCGGGTATAGATATAGACGGCATTGGTCGGCGTGCCGTCCGAGCGTGTCATCTGCGAGCGGCGTTGGGCCATGCCGGCGAAATAGGCGCGAAAAATGAAGCCCGAGCCGTCAACAATAAACAGATGTTCTCGGTCCGGTTCGCTCGTGTGATCGTTCACGAAATCAATGCCTGGCGGCGACGTCTGCGCCTTCTTTAAGGACAAAGTGTCTTGAGCAGTAGGGACAGACGACGTCATGACTAGCGTCGTCGAGATGCAGATAGACATTGGGGTGCCCGAGCGGCCCGTTGCCGCCGTCACACGCCACTGTCAGCGTCTCGACTTCGATTATTTCGTCGTCCATCGTGTCCTCCGTAATGTCAGGGCGGCATCATATAGGGCCGGGGGCCATGATGCCAATCTTTATGCGTCTGACTGTATGCCTGATCAGTGGGAAATGAAGCGCCCAAGCCGAACCGCAGAGCCGCCCTTGCCGAGCCGTTTTGACGGCATGATCAGAACACAGTTGTCATAAGGCGTCACAACGGCACTATCACCGTCATAAGCAAGCACGGTGCCGGCTTTCTCGATCACCTCAAAGCCATTGTATTCCTGGACAAAACGGAATTTGTCGGTGGTGATGGTGACCGGCCCTGAAACTTCGATGAACACCTGCTGCCCTGGTGTGTCGCCAAGGTGCGGCGCCGCATCTTCGGCGCTCAGTGCGCCGGTATGAACCAGAAAGCGGAACATTGTTTCCAGAGCGCAAGTCTCGCTGGCTTTTTCCCAGTGTTGTCCGCATTCGACCAGCAATGAATTCTTAGGGCTTTTCGGATTGATGAAATCGCCGTAATCGCGCATTCGTTTGCCGGCGGCATGGCCACTGTCGGTAACAACGATTTTCGGCACACCGGTGCCCTGTGCCAGATCGCGGCCCTTTGGCAGCGGCCCGGACAACATCAGGGCCTCGGTTTTCTTCTGCATCGAATGGATATCGAGCAGGAAATCGGCTTCGGCGATGATTGGCCGCAGAATACGCGCCCGGGTCAGTTCCTGCGATTGTCTCGGGCCGTCCAGCACGTCTGCCGACCAGATGCGATTGAAATCTTCATCAATGAACCTTGAAATAGTAGGGTCAGCGGCATCAAAGCTGAGAAAGGCTTCAACATTGCAGAACGCCAGCGTCAGCTTTCCGGCGTGCGGACGCAGCCCCGTCTTGAAAAAATAATCGAGCGCAATCGCGCCGCATAATTCGTTGCCGTGAACCACCGCGGTGACCATCACATGCGGGCCTGGTTTGCCGGAATCCATCGTTGTTACGTAATCAATTCCAGTATTGCCAGCCTTATACGGGGTGATGTCCGGGGCAGCTATTTCAATCGGATAAGAATTATCGACACGAGGCGTCATGGCTCTCTCCTGTTCAGCGCTATGACGTGCAATGTGCCTCAGACATTGAACAAGTCAAGACATTGAGCGCCCGGGCGGATCACTCTGCCCGCCATGTGGCGGCACGGCGTTTGAGATAGGAAAGAAAGGCCCGACCCAGCCAATTCGGCGCCGTTTTGGACGGGAACATTGCATAAATAATGTGCGTAAAAATTGGTTGAAAAGGCCGGACGACGATGTCGCCGGTGAAGTTCGAGATCACCGGAAAGGGGTTTATGACGGTAACCCCAAGCCCGGCGGCAACGCACTCGCAGGCCGCATGATTTGTCGTCGTCTCGACGATGATGTTGCGCGATATCCCCCCCCGCTCGAAGATTCGGTCTACGCCCTGACGCGCCTTCAAATTGCTGACCAGAGCAATGAAATCCTCGCCTTCGAGGTCCTTAGCAAAAATGGTCGAGCGTTCTGCCAGCCGGTGACCAAGCGGCATGACGCATACCGATTGCGTCTCGAGCATGGTTTCCATGCGCACCCCCGGATGCGTGACCCGGTTGGTGGTAATCGCCAGATCCCCTTCGGACGAAGTGATTTTGTTGACGGCTTCCTGGCTGGAAACGACGCGAAACTCGATCAGCACGGTCGGATGGGCGCGTTTGAATTCGACGATGGTCGGCGTCACGAAATAACTGCAAAAGCTCGGCGGGGCGAGGATTCTGAGCCGTCCGCCGCGGATCGCATCAGCTTCGGTGGCAAAGTGGCGAACACGGTCAAGGCTCTCAAAGACGCTGTCGAGTTCGCGGTTGAGCGCCATCGCCTCGGCAGTCGGCACCAGCCGGCCGTTCTGGCGCAGAAACAGGATCATCCCCATCCGTTCCTCGATTTGCGCCAGCGAGCGGCTGACCGAAGGCTGTGAAATGCCGAGCCGTTGCGCTGCGGTTGTGGCAGAGCCGGCAAAGATGGTGGCACGGAAGACTTCAAGTTCACGGAGCGAGGGGAGTTCGGTCATCGCTGGCCCTGTCATTTGGATATTGTATGTTATTATTTATATTACGTATGAAGATGACTATTTGTCATCCCCGATGAACGTGTCATCATCCCTGTCGAAATCGGCAACAAGCCGAAACGAAATCATTCGGGGCGCCGGGCGATCCGTGCCCCAGCAGGACTTTAATTCAGGGAGCTTTATATAATGCACTTTAGAAATGCACTCATCGCAGGGGCGGTTTCTGCCCTCCTTTGCTCGCCGCTGGCGGCAAAAGCAGAGACGCTGACGATTGGGCTGGGCGCTGAGCCTTCGGCCATCGATCCGCACTACCACAACCTGACTCCGAACAACGCGCTGGCGGCGCATATCTTCTCGCGCCTGATCGAACAGGACGAGAAACAGCGTCTGACGCCGGGTCTGGCAACCTCATGGAAGCCGATTGATGATCTGACGTGGGAGTTCAAACTCCGCAAAGGTGTCAAGTTTACCGATGGTTCCGACTTCAATGCCGATGACGTCATGGCCAGCGTGAAGCGGGCACCGAACGTGCCGAATTCGCCGTCGAGCTTTGCGCTCTACATCAAGGGCAAGACCTTTGAAAAAGTTGATGACTACACGATCCGGGTCAAGACCGAGAGCCCGTATCCGTTGATGGCCGTCGATGTTTCGACCCTTCACATCATTTCCGACAAGGCGGTTGATGCGACCACCGAAGATTTCAATTCCGGCAAGGCGACCGCCGGTACCGGCCCCTACAAGTTCGTCGAATGGGTGCCGGGTGACCGTCTGGTGCTTGAACGCAACGATAGCTATTACGGCACCAAACCGATCTGGGACAAAGTCGTCTTCAAACCGATCAAGTCCGGACCGTCCCGGGTTGCCGCACTGCTGGCCGGTGATGTCGACTTCATCGACGAAGTGCCGACGATCGACATCGATCGCCTGAAAAAGGACCCCAAGCTGGCGCTCAGCCAGGGGGTTTCCAACCGTATCATCTATCTGCACATGGACCAGTTCCGTGAAGAAAGCCCGTTCATCACCGCCAAGGACGGCTCGAAGATCAAGAATCCGTTGCTCGATGTTCGCGTCCGTAAGGCGCTGTCGTTGGCCATCAACCGTGATCTCGAAGTCGAACGTGTCATGGAAGGCGTTGCCATTCCGGCCGGTCAGTTGCTGCCGGAAGGTTTCTTCGGCGTCAGCCCGAACCTGAAGCCTGATGCCTACGATCCGGAAGGCGCCAAGAAACTGCTCGCCGCTGCCGGTTATCCGAATGGCTTCAAGATGAAGGTTCATGGCCCGAACGACCGTTATATCAACGACGCCAAGATCCTAGAAGCCGTCGCCCAGATGTTCTCGCGGATCGGTATCGAGACGTCCGTCGAAACCATGACCAAGTCGGTGTTCTTCAAACGCGCCTCAAGCGGTGCGCCGGACAAGTCCCCGGAATTCAGCCTCGTGCTGGTCGGTTGGGGTTCGGGTACGGGCGAAGCCTCATCGCCGCTGAAATCCTTGCTCGCGACTTATGACAAGGACAAGGGCATGGGCTCGTCGAACCGTGGCCGTCATTCCAGCGCCAAAATGGATGCGGTCCTCGCTGAAGCTCTGGCAGCGGTCGATGATGACAAGCGTGCTGCTCTTCTCGCCAAGGCCACCGATATCGGCATCGGCGAAGAAATGGGCATCATCCCGATTCACTACCAGGTCAACACCTGGGCAGCGAAAAAGGGTCTGAAGTACATTGCCCGCTCTGACGAACGCACCTACGCCATGGGCGTCGTCAAGAACTGATATCCTCTAACGGGGGTTGCCGGGACGGCCTGGTCCGTCCCGGCGGCACCTACGATATAATGGAGGATTGCGGTGTCGGTATTTATTATTCGGCGTTTGCTGCAAAGTGTCGTCGTTGTTGCGGTGATGTCCCTGATTGTTTTCATCGGGGTCAACATCGTCGGCAATCCTGTCGACATGCTGATCAATCCGGATGCAGATCAGGCGGAAATTGCCCGCGTTATCCGTGATCTCGGTCTCGATCGACCGGTGCACGAGCAATATATGTTCTTCGTCAAAAACGCCCTTCAGGGCGATCTTGGCAAGTCGTTCGTTTTCGGCGAGTCGGCATTGAAGCTGATTATCCAGCGGATTCCGGCAACCTTCGAACTGGCTATGGTGGCACTGCTGATGGCGGTCATTATCGGCGTCCCGCTGGGTGTCATCGCCGGTATGCGGCCGACGGCGATTTCGTCCAGAATAATCATGACGGGATCAATCCTCGGCTTTTCATTGCCGACATTCTGGGTCGGGCTGATGATGATCATGATCTTTGCCGTGACTCTCGGCTGGCTGCCATCGACCGGGCGTGGCGATACTGTCTCGGTGCTGGGTATCGAAGTCAGTTTCCTGACGGTAGACGGGCTCCGCCATATGCTGATGCCGGCGCTTAATCTTGCACTGCTGAAAATATCCCTGGTCATCCGACTGGCCCGTGCCGGCACCCGCGAAGCGATGCATCAGGATTACGTCAAGTTTGCTCGCGCCAAGGGACTGTCCGAAACCCGGGTCATCATGGTGCATGTTTTGAAGAATATCATGATCCCGGTGGTTACCGTGCTGGGTCTGGAATTCGGCAGCCTGATCGCCTTTTCCGTAGTCACGGAATCCGTATTCGCCTGGCCGGGCATGGGCAAGCTGTTGATTGATGCCATTCATAATCTCGACCGGCCGATCATCGTCGCCTATCTGATGATCATCGTGCTGGTGTTCGTCGTCATCAATCTGCTGGTTGATATACTCTATTCCGTGCTCGATCCCCGGGTGCGCCTCAAGGATGCCGGACAATGAGTGAAATTTCCGAAATCGCAATTGCTGAACCGCTCAAGGTCGAGACGCCGCTGCACCGGTTCATGTCTGATTTTGCCGACAACAAGATCGCACTGGTGGCCTTTTTTGTGCTGCTCGGCATCATCTTCATTGCCATCTTCGCGCCCGTGATATCACCCACCGACCCGTATGATCTGGCCAAGGTCAGTATCTTCGACAGCAAGCTGGCACCTGGTACGAAAAGCATGGACGAGGTGACGTTCTGGCTCGGCACCGATACTTCCGGGCGTGATCTGCTGAGTTCCATATTCTATGGCCTTCGGATCAGTCTCGGCGTCGGCGTACTGTCCGGGGTCATCGCGCTCTGTATCGGTAGCGCCATCGGGCTGATGGCGGCGTACTATGGCGGCTATGTCGATACCCTGATCATGCGGATTGTCGATATCCAGCTGTCGTTCCCGGCGATCCTGGTTGCATTGATTTTGATTTCCGTGCTCGGCAAGGGCGTCGACAAGATCATTATCGCACTGGTTCTGGTGCAATGGGCGTATTATGCCCGGACCGTGCGCGGCACTGCGCTGGTCGAACGCAACAAGGAATATATAGAGGCCGCCAGCTGCCTCGCCCTCTCCAACAACCGCATCGTATTCCGCCATTTGCTGCCCAACTGTCTGCCGCCGCTGATCGTCGTTGCGACGGTGCAGACGGCCCATGCAATTTCCCTGGAAGCAACCCTGAGCTTCCTTGGTGTCGGCCTGCCGGTCACCGAGCCGTCACTCGGGCTTCTGATCGCCAATGGTTTCAATGTGATGCTGAGCGGCCTGTACTGGGTCAGTTTCTTCCCCGGGATTGCGCTGCTGATCACCATCGTGTCGATCAATCTGGTCGGCGATCAGTTGCGTGATGTCCTGAACCCGAGGCTGCAGAAATGACCAATCAATCCCTGACCCTCGATGTGCGGGATCTGAAGACGCACTTTTTCACCAAGGCCGGTGTCGCCAAGGCTGTCGACGGGGTCAGCTTCTCGGTCGGCAAGGGTGAAGTTCTGGGACTGGTCGGCGAGTCCGGTTCCGGCAAATCGGTCACCGGGTTTTCCATCATCGGCCTGGTTGATCCGCCGGGTCGCGTGGTCTCCGGCGAGGTGCTGTTCAAGGGGCAGGATCTGTTGAAGCTCGACGCCGAAGGCCTGCGTCAGCTGCGCGGCAACCGCATCGCTATGATTTTTCAGGATCCCATGATGACGCTGAACCCGGTGCTGCGGGTTGATACGCAAATGATCGAGACGATCAAGGCGCACGATTCCAGCATCAGCAAACGTGATGCGCTGGCACGCGCCCGAGATGCCCTGGGGCAGGTCGGCATTCCGGCACCGGACGAACGGCTCAGGTCCTACCCGCATCAGTTTTCCGGTGGCATGCGGCAGCGCGTGGCGATTGCCATTGCGCTGCTCAACAAACCCGATCTGATCATTGCCGACGAGCCGACGACGGCGCTTGACGTCACCATTCAGGGACAGATTCTTTACGAAGCGCAAAAACTGTGCCGCGAAACCGGCACCTCGATGATCTGGATCACCCATGACCTCGCAGTGGTTGCCGGCCTCGCCGACCATATCTGTGTCATGTATGGCGGCAAAGCAGTTGAGCAGGGTACCATTGACGATGTACTCGATCATCCCGTGCATCCCTACACGCGTGGACTGCTGGGCTCGGTGCCGGGTCACAATACACGCGGCCAGCGCCTGTACCAGATTCCCGGCATGGCACCGTCGCTGATGAATTTGCCGCAGGGCTGCACATTCCAGGACCGTTGCCCAAGAGCTGATGATGCTTGTCTGATCGAGCCCGGTATCACCGAGCCGGTCCCCGGCCGTGCGGTTCGCTGCTGCCATCCGCATCTGGACAGAAACGAGGAGGTCGGGGCATGAGCGAGGTGATGCTAGAAGTCGACAACCTGACCCGGAACTTCGTCAAGAAGCTCGATCTGGCTGGTCGTCTTGCGCAAAAGCTGGGCGCCGACATTCGCGAAGAATCCGTGCACGCCGTCGATGGTGTGTCGCTGACGATTGCCAAAAAAGGTGTTGTCGGCCTGGTCGGTGAATCCGGGTGCGGCAAGTCGACGCTGGGCCGGATGATCGCCGGCATTCTGCCGCCGACGTCGGGGCGGATCGTCTACAAGGGCATCTCGCTGACCGATATGAATTTCGAAGAAGCGAAACGGGCGGCGCTGGAAATCCAGATGATCTTCCAGGACCCGTTTGCCAGCCTCAATCCGCGCATGCGGGTTGTCGACATCATCGGCGAAGCGCCGGTCGCGCACGGTTTCTGCAAGCCGTCCGAAATCAACAAGTATGTCTCCGACGTGATGCAGCGGGTCGGCCTTGATCCGGAATACCGGCGACGCTATCCGCATCAGTTCTCGGGCGGTCAGCGCCAGCGGATCGGCATCGCCCGTGCCCTTGCCGTGAAGCCCGAGTTCCTGGTCTGCGACGAGGCGATTGCAGCTCTTGATGTGTCGATCCAGGCGCAGGTCATCAATCTGTTCATGGACCTGCGCGAAGATCTTGATCTGACGTATCTGTTCATCAGTCATGATCTTTCGGTGGTTGAACATATCTCCGATCAGGTCGTGATCATGTATCTAGGCCGCATCGTTGAAGTTGCCCCGACCGCCGAGCTGTTTGAAAAACCCAACCATCCCTACACCCAGGCGCTTTTGAACGAAGTGCCGCGCGTTGATCAGCGCGGGCGGGATTACCAGCCGGTCGAAGGGGAAATTCCTTCGCCGCTTGATCCGCCAAGCGGTTGCCATTTTCACCCGCGTTGCCCGCATGCGACCAGTCGCTGCAAAGCGGAGCGTCCGGTGCTGCGTGAAATCGCACCGGGACGTATTTCTGCCTGTCATCTTAACGACGGAACATGAGAAATGTCTGAACCTGTTATCGTTGTCCGGCCCGGTGCCGGGACGCCCGATTTGCCGCTCGTCTACGACAGCCCGCACAGCGGCTTTGAATTTCCTGAAGACATGAAGCCGGCGATCCCGTTCGAGATTTTGCGCCAGAACGAAGACGCCTTCGTTGATGCGCTGTTCGGTCATGTGCCAGTGTTGGGGGCCGTGCTGGTCAAGGCGACGTTTCCGCGCACCTACATCGACCCCAACCGCTCGACTGCGGATGTTCAGGTTGATGCAGTCGACGGCGACTGGCCGGACCCGGTCAACAACAGCATCAAAACCAAACGGGGTGCCGGCCTGATCTACACCAAGATCCATGGCGAGGAATCGATCTATGACCGCAAGCTGACGGTGGACGAAGTTCGCCACCGCATCGATGCCTACTGGCGGCCCTACCATGCGGCCCTGCAGGCGGAATTGGACCGGCTGCATGCAGCACATGGCGGGGTTTGGCACATCGACTGCCATTCGATGCCGGCCAAGGGCAACATTCATACTGAAGATGGTCCGGTTGAGCGTGCTGATTTCATTCTCGGCGACCGTGATGGCACGACCTGCGATGGCGCATTCACCGAAACGGCCCGGGCGTTTCTGGCCGGACGGGGTTATGACGTCGCCGTCAATGTGACGATGAAGGGAGTCGAATTGGTCCGCAAGCACGGCCGACCGGCGGAAAACCGTCATAGTCTGCAGATCGAGGTCAATCGCCGTCTTTATATGCATGAGAAAGCGATCAGCAAAAACGACCTGTATCCGGAAACGGCACAGGTGATTGCCGACATGAACGCGGTGATGGCTGATTTCGTACGCCAACGCCGTGCTGTTTGATCCGGGCTGATGATTATTTTATAAGGGCGTCACTTCTAACCGTAAGAGAGCCTGATATGGATACCATCCAGTTTTCCGTTCACGAATTTGTCACCCTGATGGGGATATTGCACGAGCGCGTCCGCGACGGCGACGGCGTGCCGGCTTCATCCGTGTGGCACAAGTGGAAGGCCCGCTACAAGGAAGTGGATACGCAGCTGGAAAAGCTCGACATGATGGATCGCGCCGACATGCTGTTTGACGGCAAGATCAAATTTGCCGATGTGCCGAAAACAGATATTCAGGAAATCATGACGCTGGTCGAAGCGCATGCGGCGCACGAACAGAGCCTGATCGACGACAAGGATCCTGATGCGGATCCCGACGAGCTGGAAATTTGGCAAACCCTCTACGCCAGACTGGAAACCTCGCTCGACTGGGAAGGCTGAGGGATTGGGTGATGCATGCTCAGAAAAGTCTTCTGGGATGATCCTTATC
>JANRAT010000224.1 GCA_030727885.1 Rhodospirillales bacterium
GGGGCTCATGCCCGCTTTGTGCTTCAGGTGCGCCAGGAACTGCTTCGGATCCGGCAGCTGTTCCCAGACAGAAGGCAGGAATAACGCCCGCTTGCCGGCATCGGCAATCACCATGCCGTCGATTCCCGGCCGCAACTGGGACAACAGATCGGCCTCGTTGACAAAACTCATCGGCGTTTGCGGGCTGAGCACGGAAATTGACAGATGAAGGGTCTCATACTCATCGGCACGGACGGCTTTGAAGCGTGGATCACCAAACGCAGACTTGTAGGCATTCCCCGCTACATCGAGAGCCAACGGCTGATGGGCGACAGGGGAGCCGATACAGCCGCGTAATTGCTTGGCAGGCGTTTTCAGGGTCACAAAAGATGCGCCGTTCATTCGCAAGGGGGCAGGCTCAGCTTCCAGATCAACAACCATTGGCTTGCCGTTGGCCAGACCATATCGGATCGATTGATCGGCGATTTCCAACAGGCGGGCACCGTATTCGACCAAAAGCTGTTTGGTTGCCGCCTCGAAATCGGTGCCTGATGGCAATGGCTGCTCTGTGTCCTTGCGCTTAACCGTAATATTGCGCGGCAACGTGCGTTTTGCTGTTGTTGGCTCAAAAAACGCCCAGGACCCGTACCCGACAACCCGGTCTTTGCTCCCAGCGGTATCGCCGGAATTCTTCAGGTCAATGGTTTCAACCGTCATGCCACGGGATTTGGCCAGTTGCAAAAGGCCGCCAACCGGAAAGCGGCCGCAGGCTCCGCCGCCTTCTATTTTGGATGGGTCGAGTGCTGTGATCGCCTGACAGGTTCGCTGATCAATGGCCTGTGCAGCGTCATAGTCCAGAAAATGACTAAGGTCCGAAGAAATCACGATCAATGTTTCGGGTCCGCCCCAAAGTTTTTTCAGCACTTCTGCAACCAGCGCCGGCGGTGTTTCGCCAACGACAATGGGAACCAGTTTGAAATCCCCCAGCAGTTCCTGAAGGAACGGCAGATGAACTTCAAGCGCGTGCTCGGCAAGATGTGTCGGCGGGAATACCCCGACCTGTTTCATTGATGCGATCTCAGCTTCGGCAGTCTTGTCGATTTCGACCCGGCCGAGCGGGGTTTCGAAAAAATCCGCACCGGACAATGCCAATCCTTTGACGGCAACGCGATGGCACGGGCCCATCAGGATGACGCGGGTGATGATATCGGCAGCCGGTTTAAGCCGCGCATAGGCCTTGGCGGCAATGGCACCTGAATATTTGTAGCCAGCATGCGGCGCGATGATGGCTTTAGGCGCCGGTCCTGATGGTGTCCCGGCAAGAGCCAGATAACCCTGAACTTCGGCCCTGAGCAGGGCAGCATCATTCGGATAAAACATTCCGGCGACGGCGGCTTTTCTGATTGCGGTCATGATCCTCGGGTTTCATTCGCGTTTGGATCATTGTAGCGCATATGGGCAACAATCGGAAACACCCGCTACCGGGCAATGCTAATGCCGAAATGCCGTAGCAAAAATCGCAGACATATCTCTTTCTATGTCGGCATGGCTAAGACGTGTGGCAGTTCGGACAGCAATTTGCACACCCATCAGACTGAGGGTAAATCTTTTTTGCAGCACGAACTGCTGAATGGCAGGTCAAGTGCTCGCCTAAATCCAACCGATTTATTGGGTCTGCCGGCGTGGGGCAGCCAGTAGTATGAACTTCATGATCGCCATTTGCCTGCGCATTTTTATTAACGTAATACCGAGCCATTGCAAAATACTCCAGATTGCTTATCCTTATAATTTATACTTTAAATTGATATTTTAGTGGATACTTTTTTACACCCGCTGCCGATTTTTAGGCAGGGTTCTTGTTGGTGTTAAAACATGGCAGATTTGGGGGATTTCAGCAGAATGAATTGACAATAATTTCGGGATTGTTTAATGCCCCTGACAGTCGTCGCCACCGTCAATTTCAAGACTATGCCGACCGGCCGCAACAGCGGTCATGGGAAACAAGCTGAAAACTCCGGTATTGACCGGTCCAAGCAGAAACAATGAAAAAGATTATTACCGCAGCGGCTCTTGCCGTTGGAATTGCTGCGTTTGCAGCGACACCAGCATCCGCAGAGCGCACCCTTCGTCTGAGCCTGCAGGTTGCTGTTAATCATCCTGTTGGCAAAAACATCGTCTACTTCAAAGACGAACTGGAAAAAATTTCCGCTGGTGCCATGAAGATTGAAGTTTATGATTCGGCCCAGCTCTACAAAGGCAGCCAGATCCCTCAGGCCGTCGGTTCCGGCGCTATCGATATGGGTCTTGTGCTGATCGACGAATTTGCCGGCACACTGCCGATCACCGGCCTGTTCAGCGTTGCCTTCATGTTCCCGAATTATGATGTTTTGGGTAAAGCGGCTGCACCGTCGAGCCCAATCCGCAAAACCATCGACGAAGCCATCCGCACCACTGGTGCACGGGTTCTGTGGTGGCAGGATTACGGTCCGGTCCAACTGCTTTCCAAAGGCAAGCCGACGATCAACCCTGCCGACATGAAGGGCAAAAAAGTCCGCGTCCTTGGCAAGCCTTCCGGCGATTTCATTAACGCCCTTGGTGGGATTCCGGTGAAAATCGGCGGTTCCGAGCAGTTCATGGCTTATCAGCGCGGTACGGTCGATATCGGTATGACCGGCACGACGGCGATCAAGTCACGCAAGCTGTTTGAAGTCATGGACAGCGTGACGATCACCAATCATGCGCAAACCGAGTTCCTGATCGTTGTTAACGATAAAAAGTGGGACGAGCTGAGCGCACAGGAAAAGACCTGGATGACGACCGCAGCTGTTGCCGCAGAAACCAAAATGCGCGCAGAAACCAAGGATGAAAATCTGGCTGCTGAAAAATTCATCGCCGACACGACAACGATGAAAGTCATCAACCTGTCTAAAGAACAGATTGCCGCATGGCAGACTGCTTCCAAACCAGCGACTGAAGCCTACATTGCCAGTGCCGGCGACGCAGGCCGCAAGCTGGTCGAAGCTGTCCGCGCGCTGCAGTAAGCTTAATAGCTGTTTGATGCTCAAGACCTTTGCTAACCGCGTGATGTCGGCCGTCGATTGGACGGCCGACATCAGTGCGCGTGCAGGCGAAATACTCATCGTACTGATCGCTGCCATGATGTTCTATGAGGTGGTTGCCAGATACGTTTTCTCGTCACCGACCGGTTGGACGCAGGACGTTGCTGTAACAGCCCAAGTCTGGTTTACGTATATGGGTATGGCTTATGTGCTCAGGCACCGTGAGCTGATCCGTATTACTGCGGTCCTGGTCAAGATCGGCCCAATGTCGCGCAAAGTCCTTGAAGCATTTACCCTGATAGTCATTTGTGCCTTCTGTGTTATCGCAACGGTCTATGGGACAGATACCGTCCTTGATTCCATTCGTCTCGGCCGCCGTCAGCCGACCATGCTGGAAATGCCGAACTGGATTTCAGAAGTCCCCGTCATTGTTGGTTTCTTTTTGCTCGGCCTGCAGGGCCTTGTGGAACTGATCCGTCTGCCATTTCGACCAGCCCCGGAATTTTCATTTGAAGGTGCTGTGGAACATGCTCTGAGCGAGGATAGCAAGTCATGACCCTTGCCATCGTTGTCGTAGTTCTGCTGCTGCTACTGTTCAGCGGCCTGCAGGTCGCATTCTCGCTCGCCGGGCTCGGTACCGTTATGCTGATGATCAAGGGGCTGCCCCTGATTATGGTCGCGCAGAACCTTCATGGCGCGGTTGATAATTTCATTTTGCTGTCGGTGCCGTTGTTTCTGCTGATGTCGAACATTCTGCTCAAGGGCGGTGTTGGGCGAGACCTGTTTGATGCGGTGCAAAGCTGGGTTGGTCACTGGCCAGGTGGCATGGGGGTTGCGACCCTACTGTCATGTGGCCTGTTCTCGGCGATTTCCGGCAGCTCGGTCGCGACCGCGGCCACCGTTGGTACTGTTGCCATTCCGGAGATGACCAAGCGCGGATACAGCCGTCCATTCACCTTTGGCCTGCTGGCAGCCGGTGGCACGCTGGGCATTCTTATCCCGCCGTCGATTCCGTTGATCGTCTATGGCGTCATTGCCGAGGAAAGCATCGGCAAGCTGTTTCTGGCCGGGGTCGGCCCGGGTATTTTGCTGATTGTCCTGTTCAGTATTTACGC
>JANRAT010000225.1 GCA_030727885.1 Rhodospirillales bacterium
TCACCGACCGCCGCGAAATCAGCGCCGATCTGTTCTTCACCGATATGTTCGAGACCGCCCTCGACGAGGGTGAATTGATCACCGAAATCAGCTTCCCGATCCCCGAAGTCTGCGGTTACGTCAAGTTTCCGAACCCGGCCACACGCTATGCCCTGGTCGGTGTGATGGTCGCCAAATTCGGCAACACCATCCGCGTCGCCGTCACCGGTGCCGGCCCCTGCGTGTTTCGCGTTGCCGAGATGGAACAGGCCCTGATGGCCCATTTCGCGCCCGACAGCATCAAGGATGGCATGGTTTCGGCAGACGATCTTAACAATGACATTCACGCAAGCCGCGAGTACCGCGCACATCTGGTTGGCGTTATCGCCCGCCGTGCGGTCGCGGAAGCGAACGGCTGAGCGGGAGAGACAGAATGAGCACAATCGTAACACGTAACGGTATCGGCAACAGCCAGCGCCGCTTGGAAGATTTCCGCTTTCTGACCGGACACGGCCAGTACATCGACGACAAGAATCTCGAAAACCAGGTTTACGGCATGGTTTTACGCTCGCCTGAAGCGCATGCAGACATCACGTCCATCGATGCCAGCGAAGCCCTGGCGCTTGACGGTGTCCTCGCGGTTATTACCGGTGAAGACTGGAAAGCTGCTGGCTATTGCCCAATTCCGACCAAGTCCGCTGTCCGCAAGTTCAAGGACGGGTCAGACCTCAAGGAGCCGCCACATCATCCGATCGCCATCGACCGCGTGCGTTATGTCGGCCAGCCGGTTGCCATGGTCATCGCCGAAAGTCTGAACATCTGCCGCGATGCGCTGGAACTGATCGCGGTTGAATACGCCAGTCTGCCCGCTGTCAGTCATCAATCGGAAGCCATCAAGGACGGCGCCCCGCAGATCTGGGATATCGCGCCGAACAACATCTGCCTGGATTTCGAGTTGGGTGACGAAGCTGCACAGAAAGAAGCCTTTGCCAAAGCCGATCACATCATCTCGCTGGATCTGGTCAATAACCGGGTTACCGCTGTGCCGATGGAACCTCGCGGCGCACTCGCCAGCTATGACTCGGCTACAGGCAAATATACCCTGTGGAACTCATCACAGAACATCCATGCCAACCGCGACACCATTGCCGATGCCGTTTTGAAAATCGGCAAGGAAAACCTGCATCACATAGCACCTGACGTTGGCGGCGGGTTCGGTGCCAAGAACGCTGTCTATCAGGAACCGATCCTGATCCTGCATGCCTGCAAACTGGTCGGGCGGCCGGTCAAATGGATCAACGACAGAGCCGAGAGTTTCCTTTCGGACACTCATGGCCGCGATCAGGTGACAACCGTACAGCTGGCCCTCGACAACGATGGCACATTCCGTGGACTGCGCACCGAAACCGTCGGTAACCTTGGCGCGTTTTGCGCAACCGTCGGTCCATTCACCCCGACCGGCGGATCAAGCCGTACGCAAGGCGGCCCCTATCATTTCGATGCCATTTATTATACCGCCATCGCACCCTTCACCAACACCTGCCCGCTTGATCCGTATCGCGGTGCCGGACGGCCTGAAGGGTCTTACCAGATGGACCGGATCATCGATTATGCCGCAGCCAAGCTGCGCATGGACCCGATTGAGCTGCGCCGCAAGAATCTGATACCGGTCGAAGACCTGCCGATGAAATCGCCGATGGGTCTCGACATCGATTGCGGCAATTTCCCTGAAGTGTTCGAGATGACGCTGCAGCTTTCCGACCGTGAAGGCTATGCCGAACGGGTCAAGCAAAGCGAAGCCAAAGGCCTGAAGCGCGGCTTCGGTGTCAGCATGTATCTTGAATGTACCGGCGGCGGCCCCAAGGAAGAAGCCAAGGTTTCCTTCCGTGAAGACGGCAAGGTTGAGCTTTCGGTTGGCAGTTCCTCAACCGGCATGGGGCATGAAACGGCCTTTGCCCAGGTCCTTGCCGGTCATCTCGGTCTGGCGATAGAAGATGTCGTGTTCCGACAGGCCGATACCGACGCCACCGCAATCGGCGGCGGGCATGGCGGCTCGCGCGGCATGGAAGTCGGCGGCAGTGCAGTCTTGCAGACTTCACGCGAAATCGTCGAAGTCGGCAAGAAAATCGCCGCCCATCGTTTCGATGTCGATGCTGAAAAGGTCGACTTCTCGGAAGGCCGCTTCCACGTTCCCGGCACAAACCACACGATGACGATGCGTGACGCCATTGATGCGCAGAATGATCCGGACAGTCTGCCGGACGATCTGGAGCCGGGCGCCATGAACATTTCGAGTGTTTTCGAACGCGCCATCATCTCGATCCCTAACGGTGGTCACGCCGCTGAGGTTGAAGTTGATCCCGCCACAGGCACCATCAAGGTCGATGGCTACTGGGTGATTGACGACTTCGGCACCATCATCAATCCGATGCTGGCCGATGGTCAGGTCATGGGCGGCATTGCCCAGGGTCTTGGACAGGCGTTGATGGAAAACATCGTTTATGATGAAAGCGGTCAGCTGGTTACCGGCTCCCTGATGGACTATGCCCTGCCGCGTGCCGATGATATGCCGAAGATGGTCATCGGCTACTTCGAAGGTGCCCCAACCAAGAAAAATCTGCTCGGCGTCAAGGGCGCCGGTGAAGCGGGTTGCGTCGGTGCACCGCCGGCCATCGTCAATGCCGTCTGCAATGCCCTGAAAGATTTAGGGGTGCATCATATCGATATGCCATTGACGCCGGAGCGCGTTTGGCGTGCCATTGAGGATGCGAAAGCTTAGGCCAACATACCGATCCGAAATTCGATGAACGGTCGCTTTTCAGAATACGTCCTGACGGACCTTGCCAAGTGGCGCGCCGAAGGGAAGCGTGCTGCCTTGCTCACGCTTTATAATGTTGAACCGACAGGCCCGCGCCCTGCCGGCAGTCAGATGGCCGTATCCGATGCCGGCGATTTTACCGGCTTCCTGTCCGGCGGCTGTGTCGAAGGGGCGCTGGTCGAAGAAGCCAAAGCGGCAATGGATGCCGGTGAAAACCGCTCCATCCGCTATGGCGTGAATTCACCCTATTTCGACATTGCCTTGCCCTGCGGCAGTGCCATTGATGTCTATATTGATGTCATTTTTTCGGATGCCCATCTTGAGCAGCTGATCACCGCGATGGCCGACCGCACGCCGCTCAGACTGATCACCGACATGAAAAGAGGCAGCAGCCAGGTTCTCGCTGCCGACGAAGATGATACGCGTATGCAGATGATTCTGGATGGCACAACGTTTGATCGTCTGTTCCGTCCCCCGCTGCGCCTGATCATTGCCGGCAAGGGTCCAGTTGTCGTGGCCTCGGTGCAGATCGCCGTGGCGTCGGATATCGCCGTCCACGTAATCACCACCGATGACGACATTGCCCGGCAATCGGAACGCGAAGGTGCCACCGTATCCAAATCCCTGAAAGCCGACAGTATCGATACCTGGACCGCTGTTGCGACCCTGTTTCACGAGCACGAGCTGGAAGGGCCTGTCCTGCATGCAGCGATGCACTCAAACGCCTTCTATATCGGCGCACTCGGCAGCCGCAACACACATGCCGAACGGGTCGAGCGGTTCCTTGAGGATGGTCTGAGCGAGGCACAGATCAAACGCATCAAAGGCCCGCTTGGCATATCCATCGGGTCCCGCAATCCGCCCGAGATCGCCATCTCGATGGTCGCTGAAGTGCTTAAAACCTATCGCCAGAGGTTCCCGGTATGATCACGCTGGCCGATACAGCAGCGGTCATTCTTGCCGCCGGGCGGTCACAGCGCTTCGGTGACGAAAACAAGATGCTGCATTTGATTGATGGGCAAACGATGATCCGCCACACAGTCAATGCGGTGCTCGCCGCCGGATTGGGTGATGTCGTTGTTGTCACCGGCCATGAAGCCGATGCCGTCGAACGCGCCTTGCAGGGATTGCCGATCCGCTGCGTTCGCAATGCCACCCCTTGGGCCGGCATGGGAACGTCCCTGGCCACAGGTGCCAATGCGGTGTTCAGGGAAGCCGAGGCGATGTTTATCGTGCTTGGCGACATGCCACGCCTGAAAACCAATACATTGTTAACGCTGCTGGCTGCGCTCGACCTGCAACGCGGCCACGATATTGTTGTGCCGGTGCATGAC
>JANRAT010000226.1 GCA_030727885.1 Rhodospirillales bacterium
GCTTTATGGACGGTGTTCATGCACGCCGCGATGCAATGAAAGCCGATCTGGTCAGCCTCTGGGTGGAACGCGGGGACGGTTGCGGAATCGCCTATATCATGGAAACGGTTACGCCGTCGTTCGAGCCCTATGGCTTTTCCGTTACCAAAAGAAACTGCGCCAGTAGTAATCTGACATTCGGCCACGAACTGGGCCATAATATGGGTGCGCGTCATGATTACTACGTCGATCCCACAATCGGCCGACCTTACGAACACAATCATGGATATGCCAATGCCGGAAGACAGTGGCGTACCGTCATGAGCTACAACAATGTCTGTGGATCGACACGGCCATGTATGCGGATTCCGTATTGGTCAAACCCTGACAACACCTACAGCGGCGAGCCCATGGGAACGCGTGGACCGGGGCCCTGGACAGACAACCGGTTGACGCTCGATAAAACCGCACACGTCGTGGAAGGGTTCCGTTGAACACCAGCAGGCTGGCTGGCGGCAATCGCCGGTCAGCCTGTTGCCAACAAGATCACGCCGAGAAAGATCACAACGGCCCAGCTGAGCCGTCGCTTCAGATCCCCTTCATGCAACAGCACGCTGCCCATCAGCACCGTCAGCAGCACGCTGCTTTCGCGCAACGGCGCGACGTAAACGACTGGCGTGAAC
Organism: Rhodospirillales bacterium; assembly: GCA_030727885.1. GTDB lineage: Bacteria > Pseudomonadota > Alphaproteobacteria > Rhodospirillales > Casp-alpha2 > UBA4479. The sequence continues at coordinate 663 of JANRAT010000226.1, forward strand.
GTCATCGCATACAGCACCAGCACGTAAGCCAGCGGGCTGATTGAGGCAACGACGAAAATGGCCAGCTTCTGTTCCTTCCAGAAAACCTTGACCGTATGCATGCGGCGCAGACCAACCGGTGTCAGGAAAACGGCACGGCACACCAGTCCGGTGATCTCAAGGATCAGCGGTGAAATCATCACGGTGGAAACGGCATGTGCATCCCACACCGTATAGCAGCCGATGAATGTCCCGGAGCCGATACCGAACAACAATGACGTGCGGAAATTGCTGGGGCGCTTGGAAAAGCCGCCGGTCAGACTGACCACGCCGATGATGATGATCACGGCACCGCAGGCAACCTGCAGGCTGATGTCTTCACCAAGGAACAGCACGGCGAGCGTCACCGACAAAAGCGGGCCCGTCGCCCGTGCGGTCGGATAGACCAGTGACAGATCGCCGCTCCGGTATCCGGCCTGCAACAGCAGAAAATAGCCAAGGTGAATGATCGCGCTGCCGACCACAAAGCCGAATTCCAGCAGGCCGAAAGTCGGCTTGTCGTGGATAAAGATGAAGATCGCTACCGGCAGGTAAATGGCGCTTGAGAGCATGGCGAACAGCCATGCGAGCTCAGCGCCGCCATTCAGGCGCTTGACGAAAAAGTTCCATGTTGCGTGGCAGAAGGCGGCGGCTAAAACGAGAAGAAATGCGGATATGGTCATATGGTCACACCAAGGTTCAGGTCAGAAGACATGCAAAAGCACGTCCCTCCAACCCCTCTGGGTTTTTATCCCTCGGGTGTCTGCCGCACTCGGCTCATAACGGCGCTCGGTCCAGACTTGGCAACGCAACGGAACCCCAGCCGCACTTGGATAGGCAGGGCGAGTATATCCCACCAAGTGTGAGAGTAAAGTTCACCCTGCTGTTTTGTGGCTCAAATATCCGGGGCGTCGATGCCGTTCTGGCGGCAGGCGGCAACCAGTGTGTTGCGGAGCAGACAGGCAATGGTCATTGGTCCGACGCCGCCCGGCACCGGGGTGATGGCCGAGGCGATGTCGGCCGCTTCGGTGAACGCGACATCGCCGACCAGTCTGGACTTGCCTTCGCCTTTTTCAGGCGCATCAACGCGGTTGATGCCGACATCGATGACCACGGCACCCGGTTTGATCCAATCCCCCTTGACCATTTCAGGGCGACCGACCGCGGCGACCAGAATATCCGCCTCGCGGCAACGGGCCGGCAGGTCTGCGGTTCTCGAATGGGCGACGGTGACGGTGCAGCTTTCCGCCAGCAGCAGAGCGGCCATCGGCTTGCCGACGATGTTTGAACGACCCAGCACCAGTGCCCGCTTGCCCGACAGGTTGCCGCCGAAGTGATCCTTCAGCATCAACAGACAGCCATACGGTGTGCAGGGGACAAGCGCCTGCTGCCCGGTCCACAGGCGCCCGACGTTGATGACATGAAAACCGTCGACGTCCTTGTCAGGACTGATGGCGGCCAGCACCTTGCTTTCGTTGATATGGCCTGGTAGCGGCAGCTGCACCAGAATGCCGTTGCAGGCAGGGTCATTGTTGAGGGACTCGATCATCGCCAGCAGCTCGGCTTCCGGGGTTGCCGCATCGAGCCTGTGCGTCACCGAGTCCATGCCGGCCTCAAGGGTCTGCGTGCCTTTGTTGCGGACGTAGACCTGGCTGGCCGGGTCTTCGCCGACGAGGATCACGGTCAGGCTCGGCTTCAGGCCGTGTGCGCCTTGAATTTTCGCGACCTCGACAGCGATCCGCTGGCGCAGGGTGGCGGCGAAGGCTTTGCCGTCGATGATTGATGCTTGTGTCATTCCGATATCCTTGGTCCGCCAGTACTATTCAGTTAGGGCTATTCTATATATGTGGTGAGTGATGTCTGCAGGGCACGTCCATCACCCTCAATCAGCAGCGTCTTGTTGCGATCCGTTGATCCACGAACAATGTGCATGTCGGACTTCCTGAGCTGCCAGGCTTTTGCCAGCAGTTTGATGACGGCTGCGTTGGCCTTACCATCCTCGGGGACAGCGGTAACGGCAATCTTGATCACGCCATTTCCTTGTGTATCTGCGACAACACCCTGCAGGGCATCACGTGAAGCCTTGGGCGTAACTCGCAGTCGCACCTCAAGTCCGCCGTCAACCGGGTGAAACGGGCAGGGTTGATCAGCCAAGGCGTATGGCGAGGCGCCCGACGACATCCTTGGCGAACCACAACAGCAAGATCAGGATCACCGGTGAAATGTCGACGCCGCCGAGGTCCGGCAGCATGCTGCGGATCTTGCTGAGCAGAGGTTCAGTCAGTCGGGTGACGACCTCATAGATCGTGCGGACGAACTGGTTCGACAGATTGATGACTTTAAAGGCAATCAGCCAGCTCATGATCACGCCGATGATCAGCACCCACGTATAAAGCTCGATCAGATTGTATATCAGAAACAGGGCGGGGCCGATGATCACGTCCATTGTCATACTCTCTACTGGGGTCAGCTGTGCTGGGCAATACGTGCTTAAAGTAAATGCCATGTCCTTGCCGCGCAAGGCTGACGCAGCTTATCGATTTGCCGGGCAAAAGCCGGATGTCGGGCGAGCATGGCATCTTGACAGACGAGACTGCCGCGCCTCATATTTTGCGCCCGTCAGCAAGCGGTTTGGGATAGCTTGGCGGTTAGCTTTCCTGACCAATCCGCTGCCGGACGATTGTGGGGCCGTAGCTCAGTTGGGAGAGCGTCGCGTTCGCAATGCGAAGGTCAGGGGTTCGATTCCCCTCGGCTCCACCAAGAACTTCAAAGTGATATCAATGAGTTATCACTTATTTTGCTCAACAAAGAAATCCAATCAAACCAGCTTGGCACACTCTTGGCACAGCGCTGGAGGATTTCACTATGGCGACACTCCGTAAACGAGGCAGCAGATGGCATGTTCAGGTCAGACGATCTGGGCAGTCTCATACACGTTCATTCTCGTATAAAGAAGATGCTGAGGCATGGGGCAGGAAAACAGAACGGGAGATTGATACAGGCGAGATTAGGGCCGTATCAGATAAACTGAAGTCGATGACAGTGAGTGATTTGCTTCGTCGTTACCGAGACGAGGTGATGATCAAGAAGCGTGGCGCAGCTGTTGAGGCTTACATCGTTGATCGATTTCTTCGTCACGACCTGGCAACTTCATCACTAGCCCGACTTAGCGGCAACGACATCAGCAAGTACCGTGATGAACGGCTGAAGGTGGTTAAGGGCGGGACTGTCCATCGAGAACTGGCTGTCCTTCGGCATTGTTTCGAGGTGGCAAGGAAGGACTGGGGAATCCAGCTGAAGAGCAACCCCGTTGCAGAGATCAATATGCCAACGGTCGGCAGAGGGCGTACACGGCGAACAACAGAGGACGAGCTGGAGGATAGGGCTCAATACCCTTAAGCGCTCAAAAGCACCTCGGGGAAACTCGTTTTGTGA
>JANRAT010000227.1:0-3062 GCA_030727885.1 Rhodospirillales bacterium
AGCATCGCCTTGCAGCACAGGTAAACCGACTTTAGGTTGAAGGCCATCTGGTTATCCTAGGTTTCCTCGTCCATCTCGACCGGGCCGCCGCGGGCCGAGCCGCCGACATTATTGATCAGGATATCGACGCGCCCGAAACGGGTGATGCAGGCCTCGACCATCGCATCGACCTGTGCCTTGTTGGTGACGTCGCAGAGGTGCGTTTCAATCTCGCCACCGACCACCGCGACCCGTTCCAGCGTTTCCGCCATCGGCTCGGGGCTCATATCGACGGCAAATATACTGGCACCCTCTTCGGCGAAACGGACGCATTCAGCACGTCCGTTGCCCCAACCCGGCCCGACGCACCCCGCACCCGTGATGATCGCAACCTTGCCTTCTAACCGTCCGGCCATGAGTGTCCCCCCCTGTCTTTTTGATTTTACGTTGCGCCATAGTGGTGGGGAATGACCGGTGATGGCAACATAGCGTTCATAAAAAAACCGTCATTCCGGCAAAGGCAGGAATGACGGCTTTTAAATTGGTATCGGCTCCGTTCAGCCCAGGTCCATGGCCTTTTTCAGATTGTCATCAAGTTTGGCGAGGAAGGCCTGGGTCGTCATCCAGCCCTGATCCGGGCCGACCAGCAGCGCCAGATCCTTGGTCATGAAGCCACTTTCGACCGTATCGACACAGACTTGTTCCAGCGTTTCGGCAAACCGTGTGACGTCGGGGGTGCCATCGAATTTGCCGCGATAGGCAAGCCCGCGGGTCCAGGCGAAGATTGAGGCAATCGGGTTCGTTGAGGTTTCCTTGCCCTGCTGATGCTGGCGATAATGGCGGGTCACGGTACCGTGCGCAGCTTCGGCCTCGACGGTTTTGCCATCCGGGGTCAGCAGCACGGATGTCATAAGTCCGAGCGAGCCGAAGCCCTGAGCCACGGTGTCAGATTGAACGTCGCCGTCGTAGTTCTTGCAGGCCCACACATAGCCGCCTTCCCACTTCATGCAACAGGCCACCATGTCATCGATCAGTCGATGCTCATAGGTAATGCCGGCCTGCTTGAAGGCGTCCTTGAATTCGTTCTGGTAAACCTCCTCGAACAGATCCTTGAAGCGGCCATCGTATTTCTTGAGGATCGTGTTCTTGGTCGACAGATAAACCGGCCAACCGACGCTCAGGCCATAGTTCAGGCAGGCCCGGGCAAAACCGATGATGCTTTCATCAAGATTGTACATACCCATGGCAACACCGGCGCTTGGCGCATCATAGACTTCACGTTCGATCGGCGCACTGCCGTCAGCGGGCTCGAATTTCATGGTCAGCTTGCCGGGCCCCGGGAACAAAAAGTCCGTGGCACGGTACTGATCACCAAAGGCATGGCGACCGATCACGACCGGTTTGGTCCAGCCCGGCACAAGGCGCGGCACGTTCTTGCAGATGATCGGCTGGCGAAACACGGTGCCGCCGAGAATGTTGCGGATAGTGCCGTTCGGTGAGCGCCACATCTGCTTGAGGCCGAATTCCTCGACCCGCTGCTCGTCCGGGGTGATGGTTGCGCACTTGACGCCGACGCCGTACTTCTTGATCGCGTTGGCAGAATCGATGGTGATCTGATCACCCGTTTCATCGCGCTTTTGCACGCTCAGATCATAGTATTTCAGGTCTACGTCCAGATAAGGCAGGATCAGCTTGTCCTTGATGAATTCCCAAATGATCCGCGTCATCTCGTCGCCGTCGAGTTCGACAATCGGATTAACTACCTTGATCTTCGACATGAATTTTTCTCTTTCCTGAGTTGGCGACCAGCCGTCTACAGGGTCATCTGGTGACCCGCAGAACAGCGATTAACGACTACTAATTGTTGCGGCGCACAATAGGCCGCAGCCTAGTTTTTGGCAAGGTTCTGCGGCGCAAGTTCTCGGTAGCTGAAGGTATTGTCGAACCGGCTCTGCAAAAAGGCGCCGGCAGAAATCGGCGGCATTTGAGGATCTTTTTGATCGTCCCGGCACGTCGGCACCGTCTCGATCATGGCATCAACGTTCGGATCCAGGAAGAACGGGATCGAATAACGCGCCTGCGCACCCGAACTGGCGACGCGATGCCGACGTGCCTGATAACGGCCCCCGGTCCACAAGGTCAGCAAATCCCCCAGATTGACGACGAAACATCCATCACGCGGCGGCACCCGGAGCCACGTCCCGTTTGGCCCCTCTATTTCAAGGCCGCTGACGTCATCCTGCGCCAGTATCGTCATGAAACCGTAATCGGTATGTGCACCACAACCGATCACATCATCACCACCGGCGCCTGAGGGATAGTGCAACAATCTGAGATTGGCGACCGGTGCGCTCATCGCTCCGTCAAAGTAATCCTCATCAAGACCCAGACCAACGGCCGTCATATGAACCAGGGTCTCGCTGATACGCATCATCTCGGCGTGATACGCCGCAACCGTTTCCTTGAAGCCCGGCGCATCAGGCCAGACATTCGGTGCAGAAAACGGCTTGCCTGCAAGCACGTTAGGGTGATCCCGGGGCAGATCAACACCAAGATCGAAGCTTTCCTTGAAATCTCTGGATGTGTCCTCACCGAGGTTTTCATCGAATAAAGGCACGTACCCCCGCTGATGAGGATGGGAGTGGCGAATGTGATAGTGCAGCTTGTAATCATCCGTACAGGAGAAAAACTTCTGCATGACGTCAAACATCGCTGAAATCAATTCGGTCTTTACCCCATGCCCCGTCAGGTAAAAGAAACCGGCATCCCGGCAAGCGGCATCGAGTTCATGGCTTAAAGCCCGTGGATCAGGGGCTGACAGATCAATCAGTGGAATGACGCTGTCGTTCATAGTTTATCAGCGTTTCCCATATCTGCCTTTGGCTTGATCTGATCCAGCACTTCAAATGCGGCATCGACGCTGGAGACGACAGTAAACAGGTCCGCATCACTGGCATAGGCAAATCCGGCATCGGTGAAGCTTTTGGTTGCCGATTTCAGAAGATCCCAATAGCCGTCAATACTGATGACGATAATCGGCTTCTGGTGCAGCCGCAGCTGCTTCCAGGTAATGATCTCAATCG
>JANRAT010000227.1:3072-4091 GCA_030727885.1 Rhodospirillales bacterium
TCTCATCCAGAGTACCGAGGCCGCCGGCCAGGGTCACGAAAGCATCGGACAGCTCGAACATGCGGTGCTTGCGCGTGTGCATGTTGCTGGTCACTTCCATGACATCGACCTTGCTGTTGCCGACTTCGCGTTGCATCAGGAAGTCTGGAATAATGCCGGTTACATGCCCGCCGCCTTCCTGAACGGCATCGGCGACGGCCCCCATCAGACCAACCCGGCCACCGCCATAGACCAGCCCGATCTGTCTTTTTGCCATTTCGTGGCCAAGTGCAACGGCCGCTTCAAGCTGACGCGGGTCATGGCCCGGTTTGGAGCCGCAAAAGACAGCAATGGCCGATGGAAAACTCATAATTGATGGTATCCGTTCAATCGCAACGTTCACAATAGTGTGATCCGAAAAATCCGCTTCAAGCGGCTATAAATACCTCAATGCAGCAAGAGGCGTCACGTTTAACGCAATCGGCTGTATGCTGCCAGTTCCAATATACCTACCTCAAGGGAGAGATGATAATGACGTTAAGACGTACTTTTTACACTGTTGCCGCTGCTGCCATGTTGTTGACCAGTGCCCACGCCGCCATGGCAAGTGAAGATGACATCACCTACAGAAAATCCGTCATGAAGGCTGTTGGTGGTAACTTCAAGGCAATTGCACTGATCGCCAAAGGTCAAGCCGGCGACATGAAAAACCTTACCATTCATACCGACTCCCTGGCCGGTCTTGCCAAAGCCTCGATGTCCGCTTTTCCTGAAAAATCCGGTCCTATGGACGGCAAAACCTCGGCAAAATCAGAAATCTGGGACAAACCAGAAGACTTCAAAAAAGTCATGATGGCATTTGTTGCCGAAACCGAAAAACTGGCTGAAGCAGCAAAGTCAGGCGACAAGGCTGCTATCGGTGCGCAGATCGGCGCGGTCGGTAAGAATGCCTGCAAAGCCTGTCACGATACATACAAAGAAAAAGAATAAGGGCACCTCTAAAAATAGCCCCGCCCCAAGTTTTAATCGGGTAGAATCGC
>JANRAT010000228.1 GCA_030727885.1 Rhodospirillales bacterium
CATCCATACAAAACAAAGCGACCGGCACCCTTTGGGCACCGGTGCTAAAACACAATCAACAATATATTAGGCAAAAATAAGGCGCTTGCCCATCCGGCATAACCGGGGAGCAAGCGCCCTTTAACTCGCAGTGCTGAAAGATCAGCTACCGGCGCTATCGACAACAGTAACCGAGCGACGATTTTGTGCCCAGGCTGCTTCGTTATGACCAAGTGCTGCCGGACGTTCTTTACCAAACGAAATGGTTTTGACACGTGCCGGGTTGACGCCGAGAGCAACCAGATAATCCTTGGCTGCGTTTGCGCGACGCTCGCCAAGAGCAAGGTTGTACTCGCGGGTGCCGCGTTCGTCACAATGACCTTCGAGAACGACACGGACGGCGCCGTATTTCTTCATCCATGTTGCCTGCTTTTCGAGAGCAGCACGGGATTCAGGGCTAAGGTCGGCACTGTCCAGGCTGAAGAATACACGGTCGCCAACATTAACGACCAGGTCTTCCTGGCTGCCGGCCGGAATTTGTACCATTCCAGTAGAGGCACCGCTGGTTTTCGCCGTAGTCGACGAGCCACCGGACGACTGGGCGTTACCATTCGATTCCGGCGCTGTTTCGCACGCGGCAAGTAATGCAACCGCGGCCAGCACACTTAAAAACTTGTAACGCATCGGAAATACTCCTTAACGGGTGATATAGCATAAACAAAATTGCCGATCCGTCGGCACGCGTTAATCCAAGCGCTCTGCTAAAAACGCTGATTGTGCGTATCTCTAAAGGGTGACGAGGTTGATTCCAAGCACTTTTTTTGGAATTCAACCCCTCTCACACATGATTTTTATCAATTTATACCGCATTGCGGCATTCTCATCACGGGATCAACGGCGACCACGCGGGATCCGAGGCCCCGACTGGGGTAATAATCTCGCGTTCGTTGTATCCAGTCAGGTCAATGGAATAAAGGCGGGGATCTGTCACTTTCTCACCCGACTTTGATTGACGGAAGTACATCAATACGCGGCCGTTCGGGGACCAAGTCGGGGCTTCGACCAGATAATCCTGGGCCAGCAACCGCTCGCCGGTGCCGTCCGGACGCATAACACCGATGTAAAAGGTCCCTTTTAGAATTTTTGTGAAAGCGATCAAATCTCCGCGAGGTGACCACACCGGCGTCGCATAGCTTCCAGTGCCGAAGCTGATTCGCCGGACGTTCTTGCCATCCTTGTCCATGACATAAAGCTGTTGCGAGCCGCCCCGGTCGGAGTTGAAGGTAATCTGCTGCGAATCCGGTGCATAGCTCGGCGAGGTATCGATCGCGCCAGAGCGCGTCAATTGCCTGTATTGCCGGGTCCTGAGATCCATAACGTAAATATTGGTCTTGCCGCTTTCCGACATGCTCATGATCACGCTTTGACCATCCGGCGAGAATCGCGGTGCAAACGTCATGCCCGGGAAATCGCCGAGCAGCTCCTGCCTGCCGGTATCGATATTGAAGATATAGACCCTTGGCGTATTGCCGCGATAGCTGAGATAGGTGATTTCCTGCAGTGTCGGCGAGAACCTCGGCGTCAGCACCAGTTCCGAGCCATCCGTGAGAAAGCGATGATTGGCACCATCCTGGTCCATGATCGCGAGGCGTTTGATACGGCGACGTTCAGGGCCATTTTCGGCGATATAAACAATACGGGTGTCAAAATAACCGTCTTCGCCGGTGATCCGCTTGTATATCGCATCGGCAATGATGTGCGAGACACGACGCCAGTTATCCGGCACGGTGAAATAAGCCAATCCGATCATCTGTTGTTCTGCAAAAACATCCCACAGGCGGAATTCGACCCGAAGCCGACCGTCGGGCACCATTTCGGTGCGTCCCTGAACCAGCGCCTGGGCATTGATGATCCGCCAGTCGCCGAAGCGGGGCAGTGTATTGAGTGCGCTATCGGTCTGGATGAAGGCGCGCTTGTCGATCGGCTTGAAAAGCCCAGAGCGCTGCAGATCGGCTGCGATCACCTGCGCCATGTCCCGACCGATGCTCGCCCCTTCCGCACCGGCACCGAAAAAGTCGGTAACGGCAATCGGCAGCGGCTCGGCCTTGCCCTGCGTGATGTCGACCCGGAGCTCGGCTTGCGCCATGCCCGACGGGAGCAACAGGGCAAACATAAGCATTACCGCTGAACTGATCTTCGTTGGCAAAAACATAGAGGCTCCTTACAGCAACTCTTTCGGATCAAAATTGATCAATATCTCGCGCCACACCTGATACTTGTCTGGCGGCAGTTTGATAGGATTACACTTCGGATTCAATACGGCACGTTTTGCTGCATCGGCAGCCGACTGAAAGAATGAATCCGTATAATATCGGCTCTGATTTTCGACCGAGGCCGATTGCACGCTGCCATCGGGATTCATCTGCATGCGGATGATCACAGCCAGATTTTCGGCCCCCTTTGACCCCGGATTGACATTCCAGCAAGGCGCGACCTGCGAAATCACGATTCGGCGCATCGCATCAAGCTCGGTCATGGTCACTTTTTTATTCGGGTCGGAATTCTGCTCCGGTGCTTTCTTGTTGATGGCACTGCGCATCTGCGCGGCAAAGTCCTGCTTGGGCTCAGCCTTAGGTTCCGGCTTGGCTTCGGCCTTGTTGGTTTTTTTGATCTCTTCGAGCGTTTTCAAAAGCGACGCCACTTCGAACTGTTGCGGTGGCTTCGGCTTTTTAGGCAACTGTGCCTGAGCGGTGGCCGCTTTCGGCGGTTCCGGCTTGGCAACAGGCTTCGGCTCCGGCTTGGGCTCGGGCTTGGCGACAGGTTTCGGTTTTGGTTCCGGCTCGGGTTCCGGTTCCTTTTTCGCCTCGGGCTCGGGCTTGGGCTCTGGCGGCAAGGCGGCGACTTCCGGTTCCGGCTTGGGCGCAGGGGGTGTCGGTGGCGGCGGTGGCGGTGTCGGCGCAGACTTGGCCTCTTCGACCGGCTTTGGTGGTTCTGGTTTTTTCTCAGGCTCTTTTTCCGGCTCGACAGCCGGTGCCGGCGGTGGCGCATTCCGCACTTCGGCGATTTCCACCAACTCAACAAATACAGGTGTTTCCTCAAGCAATTCGCGCTTCTGCCACAAGGGCAGCCCAAAGTAGCCCAACGCGACAATCAGCACGTGCAGAACGATTGAAAGGGAAACGCCGTACTTCATGATGTTTGATATTTATCCGTTAAGCGTCGTCGTTAAGGGTTTTTCTTGGCCTTGGCTTTTGGCTTGACGTCGGGTTTTGGCTGTTCGCCGCTGCGGGTGATCAGTGCAACCTTTCTGTAACCGGCCTTGTTGAGTGTCCCCATCACTTCCATGACCCGTCCGTAATTGATCCCGGCATCGCCGCGCACGAAGATTCTGAGATCCCGGTTGGCCCCGGTGATCGCCTGCAGACGCGGCACCAGGGTTTCCAGCTGCACTGCCGTATCCTGCAGAAAGACTTCGCCGCTTTCGGTGATCGAAATCGCCAGCGGCTCGTCAACACCGCTGATCGCACCGGCCTTGGTTTCCGGCAGATTGACTTCAACGCCGACCGTCAGCAGCGGTGCCGTAACCATGAAGATGATCAGCAACACAAGCATCACGTCGACGAACGGCGTCACGTTGATGTCGCTCATCGGTCGGCGGCTTTGCCTGGAGAACCGGCCCCTGCCGCCGCCTGTTCGTTGGGTCATAATGGCCATTGGTTTTTCCTAGGCATCCATCTCGCGAGACAGGATTGCCGAGAACTCGCCGGCGAAACTGTCCAGACGACCGGCATAGCGATCAAGATCTCGGCTCAGCTTGTTGTAGGCAACCACCGCCGGAATCGCAGCCAGCAGGCCCAGCGCCGTCGCGAACAGGGCTTCGGCAATACCGGGGGCGACAACGGCCAGTGAGGTGTTCGAAGAAATCGCAATCGACTGGAAGCTGTGCATGATGCCCCAGACCGTCCCGAACAGGCCGATGAACGGTGCCGTAGCCCCGGTCGTTGCCAGAAACGTCATGTATTTCTCGGCCCGGTCCATCTCGCGGTGCACGGTAA
>JANRAT010000229.1 GCA_030727885.1 Rhodospirillales bacterium
TTCATGCTGTTCACTTCTGCGAACACATAAGGGGGAAGACGTCTGATCTTATAAAAGTCGCTGTCCATAACGCACTTTCATCACAGAAAGAGCGAGTTCGGACAAGTCCGAAATCACGCTAAATCATTCAGTTGGAGAGATAAATTTCCGTACGGCGGTTGCCGGCTTCTCCCGAAGGCATGACTTCAAGGTACAGCGGATCATTATCGCCGACCGCTGCGGTCAAAATCATATCCGAAGAAATCCCCATCCGCTTCAGTTCTGTCGCGACCTGATTGGCCCGTTCAACAGAGACCTGGAAATTGGCCCGTTTGTGAACTGAAGGTTCCATGTTGCGGGTTCGCTGGCTGGCGTGACCGACAATGCGGACCACACTGTTGTGCTGACGCTGCAGCTGAGCCACTTCGGAAAGGATCTTTCGGTCGTTCTCGTCAAGACCGGCAGAACCGGTAACGAAAAAAATGGTTGCGACTCGGGTTGAAGACGAAGGCAGAGGCAGTGCTCCATTGTTGTCTACGTAACCGCTCGGCATGACGTTCAGTTTCTGCTGTCCGCCCTGATATTGCATGGCCGGTGACATGGCCGCCTGCTGGACACCATCTGAAGAAATGATGACGGTCGACGGGCTCTGACCATACGGCGACACATCGCTCGGCAGCAATGAGCCCTGATCGGCGGCGCGGGCCTGAATCTCGGCAAGCTGTTGTGCCAGGCGTGCTTGCATGCCCGGGTCGACACCATAATTGACTTCGGTGCCGGTTGCGACCGGTGCTGGGGCCGGCTGAGCGGGCTGCTGAGCGCTCTGCGTGACGACATTGCCGACCGGCGAGGCCTGTGTTGTTTCGACAGGCTTGGTCGGTTGCGGTGCCGGCGTCAGCTGCTGCGCTTCGATTTTCGGCGCAACCGGTGCGGCATCGGCATACAGTGAATCTTTCGGTGAATCTTCCTGGCGCTGTAAGCTTTCGGCATACTTGCGACCGGCGGTGTCGGCACCCAGGCCGGCCTTGGCGTTTTTACGCTGTGCCATCTGTTCATCAATGCGGGCAAGATTTGGCGCTTTGCCGTCGGCACCCGGCACCGGCTGGGCATCCTGTCCGGAAGTCGCAGGTTTTGAAGCATCAGAAATATCTGTTGCCGAACGGTACCAGGCTGCAGGATTTACGGCGTCAGGAACTGTCGAGCAGGCGCCGAGCAGTAAGGCGCAGCCGAATATGGAAACCAGCCCCTTGCTGAACTTAAGGTTGCTGGCAAAACGCCCCCTTTTTTCAAGCGGCTTTTTCATTGCGCTCATCATCCCCTCATCGCTCCCTGCAGCGGCATCAAGTCCATTTGAACTTGTTATGCCAATCTTTACTTCAATTTTAAGCTATTGAAAACGTTACGCCCAGCTCACGCAAGATTTTACATTGCCCGGAAAGGGTTAAAAGTTTACAAACAGCCTCGATATATTGCATTGCACAATAAGCCCGAGCAAACAGATTTGACTACTCGGGAATTCTGTACCGTGCTTTCAATATATATCGCGTTTAATAAATGTTCGGTACCATGTTTATCAAGTTTTTCAAAGACTTCTGAGAGGATAATTTAATGGCGGATCAATCAAAGACGAAATCGAGTGGTATTGACGAGTCGCAAATCTCAGCAACCATGGCCGACATCGCCGAACGTTCACAACGTCTGGTGCAGGAATTTATCAGTTCCCACGCTCAGCCCGGCAGTGCTCCCATGGGTATGGAAGACCCGCTGAACATTGGTAATGCGTTCATGGAAATGACGCAGAAGATGATGACGCAACCGCAAAAGATGGTCGAAGCCAACATGCACCTTTGGCAAGACTACATGCGGCTTTGGCAGAACACCGCGAGCAAGATGATGGGCCAGGAAACCGCCCCGACCGTTGAGCCTGCGCGCGATGATCGCCGCTTCAAAGGCGAAGCCTGGGAAGGCGATGTGTTTAATTTCATCAAGCAGTCATATCTTTTGACGTCCAACTGGATGGAAAGCACCGTCAGTGACGTCGAGGGCCTGGACAAAAAAACAAAGGCCAAGGTCGAATTCTTCACCAAGCAGTACGTTGACGCCCTTTCGCCGAGCAACTTCGTGATGACCAATCCGGAAGTTCTGCAAGCGACCATGGAAACGCATGGCGAGAACCTGGTGAACGGGCTCCGCAATCTGCTTGAAGACATGGAGCGCGGCGGCGGCAAGCTGGACATCAAGATGACCGACAAGGATGCCTTCGAGGTCGGCAAGAATGTCGCCACCTCGCCCGGCAAGGTGGTCTTCCGCAACGATCTGATGGAATTGATCCAGTACACGCCGAGCACGGAAAAGGTCATCAAGACCCCGCTGCTGATCTGCCCGCCCTGGATCAACAAGTTTTACATTCTCGATCTGCGCGAGAAGAACTCGTTCATCAAATGGGCCGTTGAACAGGGCAACACCGTATTCATCATTTCGTGGGTCAATCCGGACCGCGATCTGGCCATGAAGACTTTTGCCGATTACATGCTGGAAGGCCCGCTGGCCGCCATTGACGCAATCAAAAAAGCGACCGGTGAAGACGAAGTCAACGCCATCGGTTACTGCATCGGCGGCACCCTGCTGGCGACGACACTGGCCTATATGGCCGAGAAAAAGCTCAAGGGCGTCAAGACTGCGACCTTCTTCACGACCATGGTCGATTTCGAAGATGCCGGCGATCTCGGCGTCTTCATTGACGAGACATCGTTGCAAAACCTCGAAGAGAAGATGAATTCCAGAGGCTACCTCGAAGGCAACGAAATGGCCTCGACCTTCAACATGATGAAGGCAAACGATCTGGTATGGTCGTTCGTGGTCAACAACTACCTGCTCGGCAAGGATCCCTTCCCGTTCGATCTGCTGTTCTGGAACTCGGATTCAACACGCATGCCGGCAGCGATGCACAGCTTCTATCTGCGCAACATGTATCTCGACAACAAACTGGTGCAGCCGGGCGGCATCGAGATCAACGGCGTCAAACTCGACCTTCGCAAGATCAATGTCCCGTCTTACATCATTTCGACCCGCGAAGATCACATTGCGCCGTGGCTGTCGACCTACAAGGCGACGCAGCTTTACAAGGGCCCGATCCGCTTCGTGCTGTCGGCTTCCGGCCATATTGCCGGTGTCGTCAATCCGCCGGCGGCCGGCAAGTATTGCTATTGGCTGAATGACAAAACCCCTGCTGATCCGGAAAAATGGCTCGAAGGGGCGAAACAGCACGATGGTTCGTGGTGGCCGGATTGGGATCAGTGGGTCAAAAAAGAAAGCGGCAAGGAGATGGTTGCCGCCCGCACCCCGGGCGACGGCAAGCTCAAGCCGCTGTGCGATGCGCCCGGCACCTATGTCTCGATGAAGGCTGAGGACTGAAGCATATTAAAGTAAAGCGTCATCCCAAACTTGATTTGGGATCCATGGAATCTCCCCTCTTGGTGATTGAATTTATGGATACTGAATCAAGTTCAGGATGACGGTCCTGGGATTTGAGCAACCACCTGCGCCAGTTTCTCGACGCCGGAAATAATGTCGCGGGCTTCCGAGCCGGCATAGCCCAGCACCAGACCGTTGCGGTCCGGCGTGCCGTGATAAAATTCACTTAACAGAAATACAGTTAAGCCTTTCTGGGCGGCCAGTCTGGCAATCTCGGCATCGATCAGCCCCGTTTCCGGGCGGATGTGTGCGACCACGTGCATGCCGGCCTCGTCCGGTGCGATTTCCAGCACATTCGATAAATTCTTTTGGACTGCATTGATCAGAACCTTTTGCCGCTCGGTATATAAAATCCGCATGCGGCGGATGTGCGCGGAGAAGTATCCACCTTCAATGAATTCGCTCAACACCGGCTGCATGGCGATAGCGGTTTGGTCGTCGAGGGCATGGCGGATCTGCACGAAAGGTCCGGTTAGCGATTTCGGCACCACCATGTAGCCCAGCCGGATGGCCGGAAACATGACTTTGGAAAAGGTGCCGACATAGATGACCCGCCCGGTGCTATCGAGGCC
>JANRAT010000230.1 GCA_030727885.1 Rhodospirillales bacterium
GGTCGGGACGCTTGAATACATAAGCCCCGAACAACGCAAAAGCGCCACCGATGTCGATGCCCGGTCGGATGTGTATTCGGCTGGTGTGCTGATGTACAGGATGCTTAGCGGGCGATTGCCAGCAGATGTGCGTGCCCCATTGCGTGCCGGCCGCTTTGGTATACCGGAAGGACTCGTCAGCCTGATTGAAGCGTGCCTGCGAAAGAAGCGAGACGAACGACCGGATAATGCCGGAACTGTGCTGTCAGCGCTTAATGCATGTGTGCCGGACATTTCCGCGTTGCCTGATAAAAGCAAAATTCCTGGCCGAAGCGCCAACGTCCCCAGCCTCACCATCCATAAACGGTAACTCATAAATAACATTAAATAAATGTGTTATATATTAATTTAACATATATAATTGACAAATTAAAAATAATCTCCCAAATATACATGGAATATAGGGCGCTCAGGCCCTTGGGAGAATTAATGTGACTCTGCAGATTGCTACGGCCAACCGGCTTACCGACGGGATCGTGGTTTATCTTGGCTATGACGGGGAATGGACCCGTCATATCGATGAGGCGCGTGTTGCCGAACGTGAAGATGACATCGCCGATCTGCTGATCGAGGCGAAAGCCGCGGCTGCCGTCGTCGGGGCATATCTGATTGACGCTGAAATCCACCTTTCGGAGGAAAGCAGCCGCACCATCAGGCCGCAAAGTTATCGTGAACGCATTCGCGCCTTCGGCCCTTCAATTCACCCGGCTTTTGCCAAGAAAATGGTACCGGAACATTTTGACCCGCGCACCGATGTCTCGGCCGTCTTCATGAACGGAATTTGACCGATGTATAAATATGATGAATTTGACGAGACGTTTGTCTCAGAGCGCGTTGCCCAGTTTCGCGAACAGGTGGCCCGGCGGTTGTCGGGGGACTTAAGCGAAGATGAGTTCAGGCCTTTGCGTCTGATGAACGGCCTGTATCTGCAACTGCATGCGTACATGCTGCGGGTTGCCATTCCTTATGGCATGCTTTCATCCGCGCAGATGCGCAAACTTGCCGAAGTTGCCCGCACCTATGACCGGGGGTATGCGCATTTCACGACACGACAGAATATTCAGTTCAACTGGCCCAAGCTTGAAGATACGCCGGATATTCTGGAAGAACTGGCCTCGGTCGAAATGCACGCCATTCAGACATCGGGCAACTGCATCCGCAATGTCACAGCCGATCAGTACGCCGGTGTCGATCCGGAAGAAATTGATGATTCCAGGGTTTGGTCGGAGCTGATCCGTCAATGGTCTTCGCTGCATCCTGAATTCACTTTTCTGCCTCGCAAGTTCAAGATTGCCGTGACGGGGTCTCCGCACGACCGCACGGCGGTGAAATTTCATGACATCGGCCTGATCATCAAACGCGGTCCGGATGGTGAAATCGGTTTTGAGGTTCTGGTTGGCGGTGGTCTTGGCCGTACGCCGATGATTGGCAGAACAGTCCGCGATTTTTTGCCTAAGCAGTATCTGCTGTCCTATCTGGAAGCGATCCTCAGGGTCTATAACCAGCTTGGCCGTCGCGATAACAAATACAAGGCGCGGATCAAGATCCTCGTGCATGAAACGGGTATTGATGCACTGCGCGATATGGTTGAAGCAGAATGGGCCTCGGTAAAAGAAGAGGGGGTCGATCTTCCTGATGCCGAGGTTGATCGGGTGCGTAGCTATTTCTCCGATCCCGAATACCTGACCCTGCCGGACCATGATCATACGTTCCAGGTGAAGCAGTTCGAGGACCCGACGTTCGGTCGGTGGGTGCGGGCCAATCTGGCGCCGCACAAGGTGCCGGGCTACGTCATTGCGAATATCTCGTTGAAGCCGATCGGTGGCGCACCGGGTGATGCGACATCAGCGCAGATGACGGCGATTGCCGATCTGGCCGACAAGTATTCGCTGGGCGAGATGCGGGTTGCGCATGAGCAGAACCTGGTTTTTGCCGACGTCAAAAAGTCCGATGCCTATGCACTTTGGAAGCAATTGAATGAAATTCAGTTGGGGACACCGAACCTCGGGCTGATCAGCGATATAATCGCATGCCCGGGTCTGGATTACTGCTCGCTTGCCAATGCCCGTTCAATCCCGGTTGCGCAGCGTTTGCAAAGACGGTTTGCTGACATTAAAAGACAGTTCGACATCGGCGCGCTGACCCTCAACATTTCCGGCTGCATCAATGCCTGTGGTCACCATCATGCGGGACACATCGGTATTCTCGGTGTCGACCGGCGCGGTGAGGAATACTACCAGCTGACGCTCGGCGGTAGTGCGGATGAGAATGCCTCTATCGGCAAGATCGTCGGACCTGCGTTTTCCGGTGCCGAGATCGTTGATGCGGTCGAGCTTGTCGTCGAAACATATTTGAAACTGCGCAACAGCGGAGAGAAGTTCATCGAAACCTATCGCCAACTGGGTGAAACTCCTTTCAAGAATGCGTTGTTTGGGGAGAAGCAAAATGCCGCTGCTTAAAGAAGGACAGATCGTCACGGATCCGTGGGTTCGGGTCGAGGATGATGCTGATATCAGCGGAGAAACGGCTGTGGTTGTCAGCCTAAAGCGCTGGCTGGATGAGGCGGAGACGCTTAAATCCCGGAATGCTCCTGTTGCCGTCGCGCTCAGCAATGATCAGTCGCCATCGCAGCTTGTTGATGATCTTGATTCCATCGACGCCGTGTTTCTGACATTCCCGGCCTATACCGATGGTCGAGCCTATTCACAGGCTCGCTTGCTGCGCCAGCGTTACGGGTTTCAGGGTGAAATCCGCGCCACGGGCAATGTGCTGCGCGATCAGTATGCATTCATGCAGCGGTGTGGCTTTGATGCCTATGACGTTGCTGAAGGCATTGATCTGGCAGGGT
The DNA here is from genome assembly GCA_030727885.1 of Rhodospirillales bacterium. Lineage (GTDB taxonomy): Bacteria > Pseudomonadota > Alphaproteobacteria > Rhodospirillales > Casp-alpha2 > UBA4479. The sequence continues at coordinate 2,888 of JANRAT010000230.1, forward strand.
GGGGACGTTCCGCCGGTGCGATGAGTGAGGTTTACCAGACTGCTACCGATGACGTGCAGACGATCTGGGCCAAGCGACAAGGCACTGCCGCTTAAGCAAGAAAGCCTGCATGCGCTGGCTGACAGATCATGTTGACCAAGTTGCATCGCAGCGCTTAACGTGAACATTCCCGTCGCCGGTTCGATATGCGCTGGCGGCGGATTTTTTCACTTTTACGGAAACTCCCTTATGCCTGATATCGTCATTACCGAGTTTATCGACCCTGCTGCCTTGAAGCGTCTTAAGGCTGAATTCGATGTTCACTATGATCAGGCCTTATGGAACAAACCCGAAGAAATCGGACGCTTGATGAAGGGTGTGCCCAGTCTGATCGTTCGTAACCAGACTCAAGTCAGAGGCGTGGCACTGGCCGGTGCTAACAAGATCAAATGCGTAGGCAGGCTTGGTGTCGGCCTTGATAATATCGATATGGCGGAATGTGCGCGGCGCGGCATTTCTGTCTTTCCGGCGACCGGTGCCAACTCGGACTCCGTCGCCGAGCTTGCCATCGGCGGTCTCTATGTAATGTTCCGAGGCGCCTATCATGTCACCGATGAAGTGATTGCCGGTCAATGGCCGCGCATGCGCATGATGGGCCGTGAAGTTGCGGGCAAAACGCTAGCAATCGTCGGGTATGGTGCTATCGGCAAGGCGCTGGGGTGGCGCGCCAAGGGAATCGGCATGCGCGTTGTTGTCTGGGATCCCTATATCCCGGCTGATTCCGGCATTTGGGGCGAACACGGGGTTGAGCGAGAAGCCAGCCTGGCCGCTGCCGTGCGTCAGGCAGATGCGGTCTCGGTGCATGTGCCGCTCAATGACGAGACCACCGATATGTTTGACGCAAAAATGATCGCCGAGATGAAGCCGGATGCAGTTTTGCTCAACCTTGCGCGGGGCGGCATCGTCAACGAATCTGATCTGGTAGCGGCACTTCGCGCGAAAACTATAGGTGGTGCGTTCCTGGACACATTCGTGACCGAACCTCTCGGCGCCGATAATATCTTTGCAGATGTCCCGAACCTGATCCTGACGCCGCACGCCGGTGCCAGAACAGTTGAAGCCGATGATCGTGTCTGTTCGATGATCGCCGA
>JANRAT010000231.1 GCA_030727885.1 Rhodospirillales bacterium
CCTCAAGGGCTGGATCGAGCGGGTTATGATTTCCGGGCCGTTTTATGGCGGCAAACGGGTCTATGGCGCGGGCGGTCTGGCCGGCAAGCGGGCTTTTGCCGCGTTCGGGCTGGGTGGCCGGGAATACATGTTTGGTGAAGCCGCGATCCACGGGCCACTGGAAAGCGGCATGATGAAGCACTTCTTTCAGGGCACACTGGGTTATGTCGGCCTGAAGGTCCATGCCCCCTTCATTGCCTGGCATGTGCCGTATGTATCTGATGACGATCGCCGCCATATGTTGGCGAACCTTGCCCAATACGTGCGCACGCTGGATACGCAGCCCGCCCTTGAAATGCCCGATCTGAATGACTTCGACGACCGTTTCCAGCCAAAATAGCCGCCCCCTCACCTGTCCTCTCCCCCGCTTCGCAGGGGCGAGGAACTCACGGATAGAGGCACAGTTCCTCTCATTCCTCTCCGCCTTTAAGGGGGAGAGGTTGGGTGAGGGGGCGAGTTTGCAAATCTCTTGACCTGCCACCCACTGGAACCCTTATCTGTAGGGCTTCCATAGCAGACAAAGGTTTCCAGCCATGCTTCGTCGTCATTTTCTTGGGCTCAGCGGTGCATTGGCGTTGTCGCCCTTGCTGGCGGGTGCCTCTCGGGCTGCCGAGGCGGATCATGTACTGAAGGCGGCACCGGCAACGGCCAGGCTGATGGGGCCTGATAAACCGGCGACCGCGGTTTGGGCATTCGGGGGCAGCAATCCCGGTCCGACATTGCGCATCCCCAAGGGGAAACCGGTGTATGTGCGCCTTGATAACGCTTTGGCAGAGCCGACCTCGGTACACTGGCACGGCATCCGCATTGCCAATGCCATGGACGGTGTCAGCGGCTTTACCCAGGCCCCGGTCAAACCCGGCGAGAGCTTTGATTACCGCTTTACTGCACCCGATGCCGGGACCTACTGGTATCATTCGCACCATCGTTCGTGGGAGCAGGTCGCGCGCGGCCTCTATGGAGTGCTGATCGTCGAGGAAGATACCCCGGTCGCCGTTGATCATGATCTGCAGTTCGTCGCCGATGACTGGCGCATGGACGACAATGGCCAGCTGGCCGGAAATTTCGGCATGATCGGCGAAGCGGCGCATGGTGGCCGTCTCGGCAACTGGCTGACGGTCAATGGCGATACCAAGCCCAAACTGACGGTGCGGGCCGGCTCACGGGTCCGGTTGCGTTGTGTGTCGGTGGCCAATGCGCGGGTCATGGCGTTTTCGTTTCCGGGTCTGAACCCCGTCATTATTGCGCTGGATGGGCAACCACTGACGACACCGGAGCCGATTGGCACAGCACTGGTGCTGGCCCCGGCGCAGCGGGCCGATCTGCTGATAGACATGCCGTCGACTCCCGGCACGGAATTGATGGTTCATGAAGTTTCGGTGGGTGAGCCGATCGATGCCGCAGCCTTTACCCTCATCGGTCCGGCTTTGCGCGATAAACCCCTGTCCGAGCCGCTTATCCTTCCGGCCAATCCCCTGTCCGCCTTTGCGCCCGAATTGGCGCAAGCCGAGCATGTAGAACTGTTGATGCAGGGCGGCGCGATGGGCAGCCTTGCCGAAGCACGCTTTGAAGGAAAGATGTTCGATCTCAGGACCTTGGCGATGGAAAAAGGCCGGGTCTGGGCCTTTAACGGGGTTGCAGGCCAACCGTCCGATCCGCTGGTGACGATGCAACGCGGCCGTACGCTGACGATCAACATGATCAACGATACCCGCTGGTCGCACGCCATGCACATGCATGGCCACCATTTCCAGGTGATTGAGCGAAACGACAAGCCGGTCAGCGGTGCGCCTTGGCGCGATACCGAGCTGGTTGAACCCGGTGATAAAGTCCGCATAGCGATGGTTTGCGATAATCCCGGCAAATGGCTGTTCCATTGTCATATGCTGGAGCATCACATGGCCGGCATGGGAACCTGGATTTCAGTTGCGTGAATTATTGCGGCTATGCCTTGGCCCGGACGTTCCCGCCGACTATCATCTGGCCATGAAAATGATTCCCAAGCGCCCTATCCTCACCGCCCTTAAAGGCTTGCTGGCCGGCATATTGCTGTTTTCGCTGAGCGGCTGCTACATGCCAGTCCGCTTTGATGCCGAAATCAGTATCGGCCGCACCGGTTATTACGATTTCATCTTCGACGGCTATCTGGCCAAGGTGGAGCTGTATCAGGACATTCAGGAAAAGAAGATCAGCCGGGAAGATGAATTGCTTCAGGTCCAGCAGATCAAGGAAGACTTCGAGCGCGATTCCGCCGTCTCGGAATTCAAGTATTACGAAAAAGGCCACTTCCACATCAATTACAAGCGCACCGGCGATCTGCTGAAGGCCAAGACGCTGACCTTCTTCCGCCGCAACGAATATATTCTGGGCCTTTCATACAACAAGAACACCAACCAGATCGCCATGCTCGGCAAATCGTTGAGCCGCGATGTCAAAGAAAGACTGCGCGCTGCCGGTCTGGATACGGCAGGCGAGTTGCGTGTCTTTACGGATGCCAAGGTGGTCAGCCACAACGCCGGGACGGTCAAGCCGTATCCGGCCAAGGGCCCGGGTTATATGGTTTACACCTGGAAATTTGCGAACCTGCTGGCACCGACCCCGGCCCTGAAGATTCAGATTCAATAAACCAAAAACCCCCTCCGCCCCCGCTTCGCAGGCGAGAGGGACTCTCGGATACAGGCACAGTCCCACTTATCCCTCTCCCCCTATCAGGGGGAGAGGTTAGTTGAGAGGGTGAGAAATTCAGGATTTAGTCGCGCGTCAGGCGGCGGATCAGGCTCGAGGTATCCCAGCGCTTGCCGCCCATGGCGATGACTTCGGCATAGAACTGATCAACGATTGCTGTAACCGGCAACAGCGCGCCATTGCTTTTGGCTTCCTGCAACGCGATGCCCAGATCCTTGCGCATCCATTCAACAGCAAATCCGAAGTCGAACTTGTCGTCGGCCATGGTGTTGCCGCGGTTAGCCATCTGCCAGGAACCGGCAGCACCCTTGGAAATGCACTCGACGACAAGCTTGGCATCAAGGCCGGCTTTCTGGGCAAAGGCCAGACCTTCGGAAAGGCCCTGCAGCAGACCGGCGATGCATACCTGGTTGACCATTTTGGTGATCTGACCGGATCCGGCAGGCCCCATCAGCGTGACGGCGACTGCATAGCTGTCGATTACCGGCTTGGCGGTGGTGAAGGCTTTTTTCTTGCCGCCGACCATGACCGTCAGCTTGCCGTTTTCGGCCCCGGCCTGACCGCCGGATACCGGGCCGTCGAGGAAGTTAATCCCGAGTTTCTTGCATTGAGCATCGATTTCCCGGGCGACGATGGCGGATGCTGTGGTGTGATCGCAATACGTGGCGCCTTTGCTCATGCCGGCGAGGATGCCGTTTTTGCCATTCACGACCGAGCGCAGATCATCATCGTTGCCGACGCAGGAAAACACGAAATCCGCGCCTTTGGCAGCAGTGGCCGGGGTCGCGGCGGACTTTCCGCCATATTCCTTGGCCCACTTTTTGGCCTTGGCCGCGGTGCGGTTGTAGACCGTGACGTCGTGGCCATTTTTCTGCAGATGACCGGCCATTGGATAGCCCATCACACCAAGACCGATAAATGCTACTTTTGCCATTTTGCTTTTCCCCCGGAAATTTTATGAAATCGAATTGTGAATGTTAGCGGAAATATAGGGATTTCAGCCGTCTTCTGCCACCCCTCTGTTGGTCAGGCGATTTTCGACAGCCGTGCGTAAAAATTGCCTTCCCAGATTTCCGGCGGCGTCGCGACCATGCGGTTGAGAATACCCTGCAGCAGCTTGTCCATACGTTGTCTGGAGCGACTACCAAGCTTATGCGGGTAACAGGCATCGCACGACATGCCGCAGGCTATGGCCATCTGGCGGATGCTGTCGGGCGTATAGCTGGCCAGATGCGTCAGATCGCCATGTTGGAACTGCAAGCCCCAGGGCGATGATGCATTCGGC
>JANRAT010000232.1:0-1749 GCA_030727885.1 Rhodospirillales bacterium
GAACGTGCTGCGCCGGGGCGAGCTGATGCTCGATCCGGATCGCCATCTGTGTACCTGGAAAGGCCGTGAAGTCACCCTGACGGTGACCGAATTTCTGCTCGTCGAATCGCTGGCCCGCCGTCCCGGCCACGTCAAGAATCGCGACCAGCTGATCGATGCTGCATACGGCGAAAACATCTACGTCGAAGACCGGACCATCGACAGTCACGTCAAACGGCTGCGCCGCAAATTCAAGGAAGTCGACGATGATTTCTCTGAAATCGAGACTCTGTATGGCGTCGGCTATCGCTATAAGGCATAAAGCCTGATCGCAAATATATCGGTGGGGGTTACATGGCCAAAGGGGGGCATTCTGGAGAGCCTCGGGCAGCGACACGCGGCAGTGCGTCGAAACCGTATATATCACCTCTTACCCGGCGCATTCTGACCGTCAACCTGCTGGCCATCGGGACCCTTGTCGCCGGCCTGCTTTATCTCGGCGAATACCGCCGTACGCTGATCGAAAGCGAATTGAGTTCGTTGAAGGTGCAGGCAGAAATGTTCGCCGCAGCACTGGGTGAAGGGGCTGTCGTATCAGGCGCGCCGAACGGCCAGTATCTGGTTTCCGATATCGCCTATCAGATCACCCGCAGACTTGTATCCATTACCGGCACACGGGCTCGACTGTTTCGCGCCGACGGCACGATGATCGTCGATTCCAGACGCCTTGGCGGTGCCGGCGGCACCGTGCAGATCGAGATCCTGCGCCCACCAAACGACGATTTCGATCTGCTTGATATGGTCCTCGACAAATATGACAACTTCGCCCGCGCCCTGAGCGGCGAGAAACCTTTGCCGAAGTACCGGGAAAATCCGATGCAGTCGGCCAGTGATTTTCCGGAAACCCAAGCCGCCCTGATCGGTGAAAGTGCCGTCGCCTCCAGACGCTTCGGGCATGACGATCTGGTGCTGACGGCTGCCGTGCCGGTGCAACGCTACAAACAGGTGCTGGGTGCCATCATGCTGTCCAGGGATGGTCAGCATGTCCGCAGCGCCCTGCACGATGTCAGGCGCGATTTCATGAAAGTCGTCGCGGTCGCCCTGATCATCACGATTTTATTGTCGCTGTATCTGGCCAGCACCATCGCCCGACCGATCCGGCTGCTGGCCATCGCCGCCGAGCGGATTCGCCACGACCGCGGTCGCAAGGAAACGATCCCGCTGCTGACCACAAGGCGCGATGAAATCGGCGATCTGGCAATCAGTCTGAAAGAAATGACCGAAGCCCTGTGGCTGCGCATGGATGCGATTGAACGGTTTGCTGCCGATGTTGCGCACGAGATCAAGAACCCGCTGACCTCTCTGCGTTCCGCCGTCGAGACTGCGGGGCGCATTGACGACCCGGCCAGACGCAGCAAGCTGATGGCCATCATCCAGGATGACGTTGCACGGCTGGACCGGCTGATCAGTGACATCTCGAACGCGTCGAGGCTGGATGCGGAACTGAGCCGTACCGAGTTCGATACCGTTGATCTGGCCGGCGTACTGGGTGCCATTGTCGACATGCGCAAGGCCGCCGAACGCGATGGGGATGTCGAGTTGCAGCTGGAAATCGTCAGCATCGGCAGCCTGCTTGTCGACGGAATCGAAGACCGGCTGGTGCAGGTGTTCCGTAACCTGATCGCCAACGCCAACACGTTTTCACCGCCCGGCGGCCGCATTCGAATCCTGCTCAGCCGCGAAGGTGACTGGCTCAGCGCGACCATCGAT
>JANRAT010000232.1:1759-3963 GCA_030727885.1 Rhodospirillales bacterium
CTTCTACACGTCCCGTCCGGAAGGCGAGAAGTTCGGTACCCATTCCGGTCTCGGCCTGTCGATTTCCAAACAGATCATCGACGTGCACGAAGGTGAAATCTGGGCGGTGAACCGGCGCGATGGCACCGGCAAAGTGATCGGCGCCCGCTTTGTCGTCAGACTGCCGGCGAAAAAAGCATGAGTCCGCACCCCCATCACCCCATGACCGACCCTGTCGTTCCCGAACAGATTCATGCCAGCGCTGTCGCCATCGGCGACGAGGGCATCTTGCTGCGCGGGCCGTCCGGCGCCGGCAAGTCCGATCTGGCGCTGCGCCTGATCGACGGCGGTGCCAGACTTGTCGCCGATGACCGGGTCGATCTTTATCTGACGACAGCTGGCCTGATGATGGCGCCGCCGGAAAGCCTTGCCGGGCTGCTGGAAGTGCGCGGCATCGGTATTGTTCGGGTCCAGCATGTGGCCCCGGTTCAGCTGGCCCTGATCGTCGATCTGGTTGCCGCTACCGACGTGCCACGCCTGCCCGATGCACTGATGACTCCCCTTTACGGTTACGCGGTCCGCCATCTGCAACTGGCCGCCTTCGAGGCTTCAACAATGTCAAAAATCCGTCTTGCATTATCCGCCGGAAATAAGGCTATGCTGCACCCATCATGAAAACGCCCGCCGTGCAAAACCGTGTTCTTCTAGTTTCCGGCGTTTCCGGTGCCGGCAAAAGCTCTGCCTTGAAGCTGCTTGAAGACATCGGCTACGAAGCCGTCGACAACATGCCGCTGTCGCTGATCGGACGGCTGTTCCCGAGCCCTGAAGGGGCCGGCGAAGCGTCCACGGAAAACCAGCACCTGGCCATCGGTGTTGATATCCGCACCCGGGATTTCGATACCACGAAACTGCTGGAACTGATGGACCAGCTGTCATCATCGTCAAATACCAGGGTCTCATTGCTGTTTGTCGATTGTGACGATGAAGTGCTGGGTCGCCGCTTTGTCGAAACCCGTCGCCGTCATCCGCTCGCTGCTGATCGTCCGGTAATCGACGGCATCCGTCGCGAACGCCGGGTCATGGAGCCGCTGCGGGCGCGGGCGGATTATGTCATCGACACCACAGATTTTGCATTGGGCGAACTGAAGGCGCAGCTTGAACACAGTTTCGGTCTCGCCAGCGATTCCGGACTGGCGATTTTCGTGACCTCGTTCTCATTCAAGCGTGGCCTGCCCCGGGATGCAGATCTGGTCTTCGACGTGCGGTTTTTCAAAAACCCGCATTATGACAAGCTGTTGCGGCCGCAGTCCGGCAAGGACAAGGCCGTGCAGGACTACATTGCTGCCGACCCGGCATTTGCTGATTTCTTTGCCCATCTGACGGGCATGATCGGACCGTTGCTGCCGCGCTATCAGGCTGAAGGAAAAAGCTATTTGACGATTGCTTTCGGTTGCACCGGGGGCCGGCATCGCTCAGTCTTTATCGCAGAGAGTTTCCATGTCTGGCTGAAAGAAAACGGCTGGCGTGCACAAATTCGTCACAGGGACTTGGACAAAGCGTAAAAACCGCTCACAATTCCAATAAGAACAGGGGTAAGGGATAACCGACAATGATCGGACTGGTGCTCGTTACACATGGCCGCCTGGCCATCGAATTGGTTTCAGCTTTGGAACATGTGGTTGGGCCGCAGGAAAATGTCGCCACGGTCTGCATCGGACCGGAGGATGATATGGAACAGCGGCGCACAGAAATCGTCACCAAGGCTGCCGAGGTTGAAACCGGCAGCGGGGTCATCGTCCTGACCGACATGTTCGGCGGCACGCCATCCAATCTGGCAATTTCGATCATGGACAAAGGTAATATCGAAGTGATCGCCGGGGTCAATCTGCCGATGTTGATCAAGCTCGGCTCGAACCGTAACAGCGCCAGCCTTGATGTTGCCGCCGTCGAAGCGCAGGACGCCGGGCGCAAGTATATCAACATCGCATCGAAGCTACTCGATCAGGGCAGTGCCTGAGCATGTCATGACCAATGATGTGCTTGAAAAACGCCTGACCATCCAGAACAAGCGCGGCCTGCATGCCCGGGCCGCCGCCAAGTTTGCAGCCACAGTCGGCAATTTCGACTGCGACATCGAAGTCGAGCGCAACGGACAGAACGTGCCCGGCCGGTCCATCATGGGCCTGATGATGCTGGCGGCCAGTACCGGCACCGACATTCTGGTC
>JANRAT010000233.1 GCA_030727885.1 Rhodospirillales bacterium
GGGCTCGCTTCAGTGGCAGATAATGTCCGGGCAGCGTCAGTCATTTTCTTGGGTTTCATCGGCAGCATCGTGCGTGATGATGACAACCTTCCCGGTCGACTTGCGTCCGGTCAAGGTTTCGTGTGCCGTCATGACATCGCGCATCGGGAACGTGTGCGAGATGTGCGGCTTGATTTTTCCCTGTTCGAACCAGCCGAGCAGTTCACGGAAGGAGCCGGCGATAAGCTTCGGATCGAGAATGCGATGCGCGCCCCAATAAAAACCGATCACGGTGATGTTTTTGACCAGCAGGATGTTGGCCGGTATTTGCGGCACGGTACCGCTGGCAAAACCGACCACCAGAATCCGTCCGCCCTGCACGATCGACCGCAGGCTGGCATCGAACGCCGTACCGCCGACCGGATCGTAAACACAATCGACACCGCGACCGTCTGTCATCACCTTGACCCGCTCGCGGATATCCTCGGTCCGGTAATCGATCAGTTCATCGGCCCCGTATTGCTTGGCGATGGCGAGCTTGTCCGCACCGCCGGCCGTGGCGATGACCCGCGCACCCAGCGCCTTGCCGATCTCGACAGCCGTCAAACCGACGCCCCCGGCGGCACCGTGCACCAGCAAGGTCTCGCCCGGCTGAACGCGCAGCTTGTGCACCAGCCCGACATGCGAGGTGCCGTAGACAATCGGAAAGCCGGCGGCTTCAACAAAAGTCATGCTGGCCGGAATGACATAGGTGTCGCTGGCTTTGGCAATGGCTTCCTCGGCATAGGCGCCATATTCAAGGGTCGCCATGACCCGGTCGCCGACACTGAAGCCTTGGACGTCGCTGGAGACTTCGGTGATGTAGCCGGCGGCTTCGAGACCCGGGGCAAACGGCAACGGCGGCTTGACCTGATATTGCCCTTTGACCATCAGGGTATCGGCAAAATTGACCCCGGCGGCACGAACCGCAATACGCACATAACCGGCCGGCAGGTCCGGCGAAGGCAACGTGCCGACACCGAGCGGCTGACTATCATCAAAGGCTTTGCAAACTACTGCGCGCATTTTTGGCTCCCATTTAAAACGTGGCCTGTATTCGTCTCAGGCATGCTCATCCCATATTGTCGGGCAGCTTAAAACCAAAACATTGGCAACCCAAGGCCTGGGGTTTATAGCTCGGGCATGAGAGGTTATTTCGGTATCGGCGTCGAGGGCGTCTCCAAGGAGATGAATATCGGCAATCTGTTTCGTTCGGCACATGCCTTCGATGCAAGTTTTGTGTTTACCGTACGCGCTGCCTATACGCAAAGGCTCGGCAAACGGGCCGATACCTCGAATTCCCTGATGCATCTGCCGTTCTATGGCTTCCCCGATATTGATCAGATGCTGCTGCCCAAATCATGCAAACTGGTCGGGGTTGAGTTGATGGATGACTCGATTGAGATGCCGAGCTTCCACCACCCTGCGCAGGCAGCCTACATTCTGGGCCCGGAACGTGGCGAGTTGTCCCCTGAAATGCTGGCGCGTTGCGACCATGTCATCAAGATCCCGACAAAATTCTGTATCAACGTCGGCATCGCCGGCGCACTGGTGATGTATGACCGGGTTTTGTCGATGGGCCGGTTTGCACCCCGCCCCGTGCGCGTCGGCGGCCCCATTACGGCGCTCACGCCGAAGGGTCACGGCGGTCCCAAATTCCGCACCGAAGCGCATCAATACCGCCAACCGCCGCCAAAATTATACAACAAATGAGCCGGCCCGAACTGCGCTGACCGATTTGCGCCTAAGCGGCGATCCGGATGACACCCGCAAGTTTGCCCGTCGTATTGTAAATCGTCGGCTGCAGGTGCTTGACCAGTTTCTTCTCGGCATCCGAGCCAATCATGCCCGCCCGCTGCAGCAGCCAACCCATGGCGATATCCGCTGCACGCTTTTCACCGTCTTCGGCCTTGAGTGCAATACCGAGCTTCTTGCCCGGGATAATCGCGATGTGCACGCCTTCGGCGCCGCCTTTGGTGGCAACCGTGCCGCCAAGCGCCGTCATGACGTCGGTATCGAAGCGGCCCGGTCCGCCGACCATGAACGGCATCGCCGTGACCGCGGCAAGCACCCGCTGCACCGCAGCCCCCCGCTGCTCGCCCAGATCGCTGGGATCCGCCATCTTCTGCACCGCCGTCGCCAGTGCCCGTAACGTCATGCCGTAAACCGGGATGCCGCAACCATCATGGCCGCGCCCTGTATCGGCCAAACTCTGGCCGCCAAGGGTTTCCAGAATGTCATAAAGGCGCCGCTGCACGGGATGATCCGAATCAAGATAGCTGTCTATCGGCTCATGCAGATGCAGTGCCGTGGTCAGAAATCCGGTGTGTTTTCCGGAACAGTTGTTGTTCAGCCGGGTCGGCACTGCCCCTGCGCGGACCAGATCATTGGCCGCTTCGGAATCATAGGGCACATGCGCACCACAGCCGAGATTGTCCGCACCAAGACCGATCCGCTTGAGCCATGCGGCAACAGCGGCTACGTGTTCGGCGGTACCGGAATGAGAGGCACTGGCCAGCGCCAGTTCCGCGGTAGCGACGCCGTAGGCATCCGCAGCACCACTTTCCAGCAAAGGCAGACTTTGCATGAATTTGATGGCCGATCGCGGGTAAAACATCAGATCGGGATCACCCCAGGTCTGCACCGGTCCCGAGGCGTCGCAGATCATCGCATGCACGCGATGGCGACTCTCAACCATGTTGCCGCGCGTAATTTCGCAGATCAGGGGATCAAACATGTGTAAATTGCCTTTATTCAGCGTGCCGAACGTCAGATCGGCCCTTGCGGAATGAACAGCGTCCGGTATATCACGTAGTCTATGGAAATTACGAAGCAAATCCGTTTAATGACAGCCCTTTTACCGGCTCTAGTGCTGGCGCAGTTTGCCGCGACCGCTGCGTCTGCTGACTTCCTCGGCAAGTTTCAGGACTGGGAAGCGCATGCCAGAACCGATGGCAGCGCCAAAGTCTGCTATGCCGCCAGCGTGCCGAGCAAATCGGAAGGCAAATACACCCGTCGCGGCGACGTTTTCCTGCTGGTATCACATCGCCCCGGCGACAAGATGTTCGGCTTTGTCAGCCTCGAAGCCGGCTACACCTATGGCAAGGACAGCAAAATCGCTGCCAAAATCGGTTCCGCTAGCTTCCCGATGTTTCCGGATGGCGGTCTGGCATTCGCTTATGATGATGCCACACTGGTCAAAGCAATGATTCGCGGCCAGGATCTGGTCATCGAGGGCGAATCCAGCCGGGGCACGAAAACCATCGACACTTTCTCGCTGAGCGGCTTTACCGCAGCCTATAAAGCGGCGTCCAAAGCCTGCGGCGTCAGCGGAGAGCCATAATGCCATCCCTTGCCCAGACGGCACTTCTGAGTACCGATATCCTGCCGGTGCGATGCCCGGCATGCGGTGAGGCACAGAACACCCTGGAAGGGGCCGCCGACCCGCTGGCCGAGAAGGCACAGGTCAGCTGCATGGTTTGCGGCTACGTTTTTGGTGCCGCCGAATACCGCCAGCTTCTGGCCCAACGCCAGCAGGAATTCGCTTTGTTGCAATTAGGCCAGCTGTAATCGTTCGATTGGGTTGGAAATATCCTTCAACGGGTGATACATAGCCGCGCCATGACAGACACCTCAAAAATTCGCAACTTCGCGATCATCGCGCACATCGACCACGGCAAGTCTACGCTTGCTGACCGGTTGATCCAGACGTGTGGCGGTTTGACCCAGCGCGAAATGAAGGAGCAGGTGCTCGACAACATGGAGTTGGAGCGCGAGCGCGGCATCACGATCAAGGCTCAGGCGGTCCGTCTCACCTACAAAGCCAACGATGGTGAGACCTATATCTTCAATCTGATCGATACCCCAGGCCATGTCGATTTCTCCTATGAAGTCAGCCGGTCGCTAGC
>JANRAT010000234.1:0-8202 GCA_030727885.1 Rhodospirillales bacterium
TGTCGGCAAGACCGGCGGCAACAACATTCTTTGCCAGATACCGGCCGGCATAGGCTGCTGAACGGTCAACCTTGGTCGGATCCTTGCCGGAGAAAGCGCCGCCGCCATGCGGCGCGGCCCCACCATAGGTGTCGACAATGATTTTGCGACCGGTCAGACCGGCATCGCCATCGGGTCCGCCGATCACGAAACGACCGGTCGGGTTGACGTAGAATTCAGCTTCCGGGCACATCCAGCCTTCCGGCAGCACATTTTCGACGATCGGACGGACCATTTCACGGACGTCATCCTGGGAAAGGCCTTCGTCATGCTGGGTCGAAACCACGACCGAGGTCGCGCGAACCGGTTTACCGTTCTCGTACTGCAGCGTAACCTGGCTTTTGGAATCCGGACCGAAACCCGAGAATTCGCCTGATTTCCGTTTCGTTGCCATGTCCTTGAGGATGTTATGCGAGAAATACAACGGGGCCGGCATCAGACTATCCGTCTCGTTACAGGCGTAACCAAACATGATGCCCTGATCGCCGGCACCTTCGTCCTTGTTGCCGAGCGCATCAACGCCTTGTGCAATGTCTACTGACTGCGCATGGACATGCACCTGAACTTCGGAATTTGCCCAGTGGAAATTGTCCTGATCGTAACCGATATCCTTGATCGCCAGGCGTGCCAGCTCCTCGATTCGCGCCTTGCTGACCTCACCGGCACACCGGGTTTCACCGGCGATGACGACCAGATTGGTCGTAACAAGGGTTTCAACACCGCACCGTGACGCATTATCGACGGCCAGATAGGCGTCGACGATTTCGTCGGAAATCCGATCACAAATCTTGTCAGGGTGTCCTTCGGACACGGATTCACTGGTAAAAAGGTAATTTAATCTGCTCAAGTCGATGCCTCCCGAGTGCAAAGTGAAAACAATAACTTTGGACCAGGGGCTGCGGAACGGATCGCGCTACTAGCCCACTTAGCTCCTTGTTTTACGTGGCGGCAAGCGGTCCAAATCCATCCACAGCATCACAAAATATGCGAGGGTCTTTTGGCAATTTCCGATCTATGCGTCAAGACAATCTATACTAATAGCCCTTTAGCTTTGCGTCTGATCGTCATCCGGCAGATTGGCCATTGAGCGCAACAGGTCAAAAAGACGGCGCCGCACTTTCGGATCCTGAATTCGATAATAGGCGCGAACCAGCTCGAGCGTCTCCTGACGCGACATCGGATCTTGTTCAAGAGCCGACTGTTCATGGTCGGACATGCCCTTGGTTGCACCTTTTGGGGCGTTTTTCTGGACTTCGGCAGGCATATCCTGAAAAAAGAATGAAACCGGCACATCAAGGATTTGGCTGAACTGATAGAGACGGCTTGAACCGATTCGGTTGGCACCGCGTTCATATTTCTGAATTTGCTGAAACGTCAGTCCGACGGCATCACCAAGCTTTTCCTGGGACATATTTAGCATGGTCCGCCGCAATCGCACCCGCGAGCCCACGTGTATGTCAACCGGATGCGGGGTGCCGATCGGCAAATCCCGCTGACGACGACCACGCCCGATACCAGCAGGGCTCATATATATTTTTGGGGATTTCTCCATGCCATATTATCCAGAAGATGTGTTATTGAAAATTGCACATAAAAATATTGTCTCTAAACATCATATGCCCGCAAAGGATGAATTCAAAGCCTTGCTCTCGCAATTTTTTTTGCACGTGCGCGAACAATCAAACCACCAAGTAAAATCACAAGGGCGAAGAGAAAACTCGCCGATTGGCCGTAGGCTGCGAAAAAAGTCGGCTTGATCGGGATCGGCAAAAGCGCATCAAGAATCCCCTGCTGGTCCAGTTCAAGACGGTTTCGGATCCGCCCGTACGCATCGACCACAGCGCTGATCCCTGTGTTGGCGACACGGACCACCGGCAGGCCTTCTTCAATCGCCCTCAGTTGCACTTGTACCAGATGCTGCCTGGGTCCGGTCGAAGGGCCAAACCAGGCATCATTGGTAATATTCAAGATCCATGACGGCCGGTCCGTTGAATCAACGACATGGCCGGAGAAAATGACTTCATAACAGATGATCGCCGCAAACGGCGGCAAGCCGTCAATATGCAGCGTTGCCGGACCGGGGCCGGCGGTAAAATCACCCCGTCCTGCCGTCAGTTTTTCAAAAGGCATATAGTCCCTGAACGGTACGTATTCACCAAACGGCACCAGATGAAACTTGTCAAAAACCGCGGCAACCTTTCCGTTATCATTGATGGCAAACAGGCTGTTGTAGGCTTTCCCCGCCGCATCACGGCGCGGTGCGCCAAAGAACAGGGCTCCCTTTGGTGGTACGGCAGCGGCAAGAGCAGCCGGTATGGTCGAGTCCGGCTCAATCATATAAGGCACGTTTGTCTCGGCCCAAAAAACGTGCGTCGGCGCCCCGAGCGGCCCGGCTGTGCGTTTGCTCATGGCCATCTGCTTGAGCACGTGTTCCTGGCGCAGTTTCGGATGCCATTTCAAAGCTTGCGGGATATCCGGCTGAACGAGCCGCAGAACGATATCGTTGTGCGTCAGCAGCGATGCGCCATCAATCCGAGAATTTCCGCCCAGCCACATCAGCGGCAAGATCAGGCAGATGGCCAGTACTTTGACGGAAGCCCAAAGGCGCTCCAGACGCCCGCTTTCCCAGATGAGCAGCGGCGACACAAACACCAAAGCCGTTAGGAAGCTCAAGCCGAGAGAACCGATCCAGGCAACAGACTGCATCATGACCGGTGAAAAGCCCCAGACCGATGACAGCGGATTCCAGGGAAATCCGGTGACGACCCAGCTGCGGAACCATTCACCCAGTGCCCAGCACCCGGCAAATGCCGGAATCAGGACCGCGCAACAGGGTCCAGCGCGCTTTCGGATATGAAAGAACAACACCATCGACAGGGCCGTGTACAAAGCCATGCCGCAGGAGATACCGATCACGGCAACCGGCATCAATGCCGCGTATCGATCCGCATCGACCAGAAACGCATAGCCGATCCAGTACAGACCGCCGGCAAACCAGCCCAGCCCGAACAGCCAGCCTTCTAGGGCCGCCTGATACCATTTATTCGCCGTCACGATGAGAATGGCGAGGCCGGTAAAGCTCAGCCACAGGACCGGGATGATATAAAATGGCGGCAGGGCCGCAACGGCCAGAACCCCCAAAACAACAGCCAGAAGGCATCGGTAGAGCCGGCGGCTCAGAATCGCAGTGATAATACCGCCATAAGCGGTCATGCGGTCCCCGTTGCGGCAACCCGTTCGACGGCCGATTTCAAGCGGACCCTGACACGATGAATTCGACGTGGATCAGCATCCAGAATTTCAAACTCCGTGCCATCAGGATGAGAGATGATTTCGCCGCGGATCGGCACTCGTCCTGCGATTGAGAAGACCAGACCACCCAGTGTATCGATGTCTTCATGATCCTCGTTCGTCAACCGCACGCCAAGCCGTTCTTCAAACGGCTGCAATTCCATTCTGGCGTCGGCAATCCATGAGCCGTCAGGACGATGCTCCATTTTAGGCTCATCGTTGAGATCATGCTCATCGTCGATTTCGCCGACGATTTCCTCAACCAGATCCTCAATGGTCACGAGACCGTCGACCCCGCCGAACTCGTCCACGACAAGCGCCATATGGCAGCGTTTAACACGCATCTCCAACAGCAATTCGAGGACCCGCATTGATGGCGCAACAAACAGCAGCTTGCGCTGAATTTCAGCCAGTTTGAAGGTCGCGTCCTTGCCACGCCAGCCGACCACATCCTTGATATGCACCATGCCCTGGGCATCATCGAGGGTTTCAATATAAATCGGCAATCTGGAATGGCCCTCACGCGTGGCCACTTCGATCACATCGCTCAGACTTGCCGAAATCGGTATGGCAACAATATCGGCACGCGGCACCATGACGTCATAAATCGTCAGACTTCTGAGTTCCAGGATGTTCGCGACCAGCAGACGTTCGTCCGGATCAAGCGGCATTTCGGATTCTTCACGCTCGTCAATCAGCTCATCCAGGGTATCGCGGGCAGATCCATTGCTGCCCGAAATGCGCTTGAGATTTCGCACCCAAGTCCGCATGCGGTCTGAAAAATTGCCGCTTTTCGTACTCTCAGCAGTCGTATCGACCGACGGGTCTGGCCCGTTGCTGCTACTCGGAGGTTCCTCTTTCGAGGGTAAGTCGCTCATCTTCTGTTTCCGTCAATCCTGTATTGTGTGGTCGCTGTCGGTATAGGGATTATCGATCCCCAGTTTCTCGAGAATACTGATTTCCAGCGCTTCCATACACTCAGCGTCATCATTTGTCTCGTGATCATATCCGGCGAGATGCAACATACCATGGACCAGCAGATGACAAAAATGATCGTCCAATGAACTATTTTCCGCTTCCCGGACAAGCGTTTCCAGGGCCAGAGAAATATCTCCTAGCGGCATCGGCAGGTCGGTCGGAAAGCCCGGAGTCGCCATTTCATCCGATGGAAACGACAGCACATTCGTCGACGATTCCCGCCCACGATAGCTACGGTTCAAGGTTTCCTGCTCGGTATCGTCCGTCAGCACGACAGACACTTCGTAGGCGCGGGGCGGCAGATCCAAACCGGTCATTGCTGCGTTAAGGGCCTGCCTGCAAAGACCGTCCGGATCAGCCAGCGCCTTCAGCCACCCGTCTTCCCTGATATCGATATCGACCGAAAGCGGCGTTTCTGCGGCATTCAACGTGAGGACTGTCTCAGGTTTCATTTTCTTCTGCGGCGTTCTTTTCATTCTTGTATTGGGCGCCGGCGCCACGCATTTTTTCAAGGCTGTTATAGGCATGAACAATGCGACCGACCAGTGCATGGCGCACAACGTCAGTTTCCTGGAAACGCAGGAACCGTATACCTTCAACGTCCGCCAGCGCTTCACGTGCATCGCGCAGGCCGGAGCGCGTACCCCTCGGCAAATCGACCTGGCTGAGATCGCCGGTGATCACCATTCTGGAATTCTCGCCAAGCCGGGTCAGAAACATTTTCATCTGCACGGCCGTCGTATTTTGCGCTTCATCCAGAATGACAAACGCGTTTGCCAGCGTGCGGCCACGCATGAAAGCCAATGGTGCAACTTCGATTTCACCGCTTTCCAGTCTTTTCTGTACCTGTTGTCCGGGCATCATGTCGTTCAAGGCATCATACAACGGGCGCAGATAAGGATCGACTTTCTCACGCATGTCACCCGGCAGAAAGCCCAGCTGTTCGCCGGCTTCAACGGCCGGTCGAGACAGGATAATCCGCTCGACATCACCGCGCACCAGACGCTCGACGGCCTTGGCAACCGCCAGATAGGTCTTGCCGGTACCGGCAGGCCCTTCGGCAAAGACAAGCTCTGATTCATCGATTGCCCTGAGATAGTCGGCCTGCGTCGGGGTTCTTGCGGTGACCACCCGGTTACGGATACTGACGCCACTGTCAGAGCCCGGCAGCGACCGCTCGGGTTCGGCAGAAAAGCGGAGCATCGCCTCGACTTCCGGCTGGTCGATGTCCTGGCCCTTTTCCAGCCGCTGATATAGCGCCTCCAGAATACCGATGGCTCTGGCGACCTGCTCGGCATCGCCGCCGATCGTGACCTCGTTGCCGCGCGCGTGGATATTGACCTTGAGGCTGTTTTCGATTTGCGTCAGGTGGCTGTGGTGCGAGCCGAACAAGGCAATCGCCAGGGCGTTTTTCTGGAAGGTTTTTTTACGCGTAGTTGCCTCTGCCCCTTTGGAGCGTGTGGCGGAACGACTGGTCCGGCTCAAGCGACCGCCTCCTGATGCTGGCGCACGATACCTGAAAGACTGTTAGGCTTTGCTTGATCGATCATCACCGTGATCACTTCTCCGATGTGGGTTTCAGATAATTCCGCATGTACCGACTGCATATACGGGCTTCTACCAATCAATTGGCCATCACGGCCCCCTTGTCTGTCAAACAGGACCTGCAGCTCATGACCGACCCAGCTCTGGTTAAAGGCCAGTTGCTGTCTGTTCACTTCTGCCTGTAATGCCTGCAACCGGTCTGATTTGACCTGATCGGGAACCTGTTCATCCATTTCCGCCGCCGGTGTCCCGGGGCGCTGGCTGTAGCTGAACGTGTAGGCTTGCGCGAAACCGATATCACGCACCAAAGCCATGGTCTGATTGAAGTCCGCGTCCGTCTCGCCCGGACAACCAACGATAAAATCCGATGACAGCGCTAGCTGTGGCTGTGCAATGCGCAATCGTTCAACGATGTCTCTGAAATCGCCCGATGTGTGGCGGCGGTTCATCGCCTTCAGAATCTTGTCAGATCCGGATTGGACCGGCAGATGCAGAAACGGCATCAATTGCGGCACATCACGATGTGCTGAAATCAGATCCTCATCGACCTCGGCCGGATAAGAGGTCATGTAGCGAATGCGTTCCAGCCCCTCAATCTCTGCCAGTTCGCGGATCAGTCGCCCAAGCGACCATTCCCGGGCCCCTTGCCAAGCGCCATGGTAGGCATTGACGTTTTGCCCGAGCAGGGTCAGTTCCCGTGCTCCTTTCCCAACCAGCAGGCGGGCTTCACGAAGCACCGCATCCACCGGTCTTGAGAACTCGGCGCCGCGTGTATACGGCACCACGCAGAATGTGCAGAATTTATCGCAGCCTTCCTGTACGGTCAGGAACGCGCTTGCACCTTCAACCTTGCCGGCATCAGGCAGCTGATCAAATTTATCGTCAGCCGGAAATTCGGTATCGATCACCTGTTTGCCGTGCTGTTCAAGCTCCCGGAGCATCAACGGCAGGCGATGATAGGTCTGCGGCCCGAATACCAGATCGACAAAGGGTGCGCGACGAAGAATTTCCTTGCCCTCAGCCTGGGCAACACACCCGGCGACAGCAATCCGCATCGGCCGTGATGATTCTGCGCGGAGCGTCTTTTCCTGACGCAATCTTCCGAGTTCTGAATAAACCTTTTCAGCGGCTTTTTCACGGATATGGCAGGTATTCAGAATGACCAGATCGGCATCGGCCATTGTCTCCGACGCGGCATATCCCATAGGCGCCAGGACATCGGCCATGCGTGAAGCGTCATAGGCATTCATCTGGCAGCCGTATGATTTAATATGGACGGTCTTTTTCAGAGACACTCTCAGCACCCGCTTTGCATGACGAAAACGGTTCCGTAACCGGGAAGCGTTGCGCCAGTTTCATTCAGGGCGCGGAACATGATGATCGGCAAACCTACTGTCAAGCAACAGCCTCCAGATAGCGGTGGGTCATCCGGCGGCATCCGAATCCTTGATGGGAATCCCGTAAAGCTCGAGACGGTGCCCAACCAGCTTCAGGCCATGCTCGCGGGCGATCCATTCCTGAAGCCGTTCAATCTCGACATTCTGGAATTCAATAACCCGCCCTGTTTTCACATTGATCAGGTGATCGTGATGCTCGTCGGACACTTCTTCGTAACGCGACCTGCCGTCACCGAAATCATGGCGCTCAACGATCCCTTCTTCCTCGAAAAGTCGCATTGTCCGATAAACTGTGGCGATGGATATTTTTGAATCCAGCGCCGCAGCGCGCCGATAAACCTCTTCAACATCCGGATGATCATTGGCGTCCGACAAGACACGGGCTATGATCCGGCGTTGCTCGGTCATTTTCATGCCTTTGTCGATACACAGCCGTTCGAGGCGAGACTCTTCCATAACGATCCCTTGTAGTTGGACTTCTGGATGGTAGCGCCCCTGACCCCTCATGTGAAGGGTCGATGGCATTCAGCCGGCGATTTGATGCTTATTTCGTTTTACGTTTGGCGCCCGGCTTGCGACCCAGACCGATCTTTTTGGCCAACGTGCTGCGTTTTTTGGCATAATTCGGCGCAACCATCGGATAATCGGCGCCGAGACCCCAGCGTTTGCGGTATTCTTCCGGAGTCATGTTGTATGACGTCATCAGATGCCGTTTCAGCATTTTCAATTTCTTGCCGTCTTCGAGGCAAATCAGGAAATCAGGCAAAATCGACTTTTTAATCGGCACAGCGGGCTGCGGACGCTCTACAGGCGCTTCTTCATTGCCAAGGGCCAGCAATGTGGCAAAGACATCTTTGATGACTTGCGGCAAATCGTTCGCAGCAATGGTATTGTTCGAAGCATGCGCAGAGACGATTTCTGATGTGAGCTCAAGAAGCTCCGTTTGGCTTGG
>JANRAT010000234.1:8212-21172 GCA_030727885.1 Rhodospirillales bacterium
GTATATTCCCAATAAGGTGCAAGTTAACCAATGAAAAAAAGCAGTAAGGCCGAAGAAACCATGATACCCGATCATAAAATTGACATTACCGGGTTGATTTGCCCGATGACGTTTGTTCGGACCAAACTGCTGCTTGAAAAAATTGCTCCGGGTGAAGTTCTCGAGGTGCGCCTCAAAGGCTCAGAGCCATTAATGAATGTGCCACGCTCGGCACGCCAGCACGGCCATGAGGTCCTGTCGTTACGACCAGAAGCCCCGGATCAGGGTGCCGACGGCGTTCATTTTCTACTCATACGCAAGGCTTTGATCTGACTTCATGAATTTATCGTGACATCCGGTGCCCGAAGATAAAGCGGGCTTGCCGGAGCCGCGGCCGGATTTCCCATGTGCCGTTCGGCAAGTCCGGCGACGATTTTAGCATCTGCAACATCGACCCCGGCAATCAGCTTTATAGCAAATCTTGTCTGTAAAATCGCTTCTGCCTTTTCTGCGGCATCTCCGGCAATGGCAATACGATGCCATGCACCAAGCATTGCCGGCATATCGTCGGGCAACACCGCCATTGGCTTGCCGACCATGGCCCCGTCCGGATCATAAACGGCGGCAAACAGTTCAGCCCGCTTGCTTTCAATCACTATCAGGAGCGCATCAATCGTTCCCGGTGCAAGCTTTGCAATTGCCTGTGCTGCCAGAGCATCGAAGGTGCCAATACCAAGGCAGGGTATATCCAGCGTGAGCGCCAGAGCACGGGCCGCGGCAAGTCCGATCCTGAGACCGGTAAAAGCCCCTGGCCCGCGGGTAACGGCAATGCCGTCAATTTCAGACAGATCGATACCGGCTTCACGGATGACGTTGTCGACCATCGGCATCAAGGCCTCGGATTGACCGCGGGCCATCCGTGCGGACCCTTCAGCAAGGCAGATCCCGTCACGGACCAAAGCCGCGGCACACCCGCTGGTTGCTGTATCTATACCAAGTATAAGCGTCACGTCGCCGGATCCTCTTCAAGAATAAAACAAATGTCTAATCGTCACGACATAAGACGCAACCATAAGGGCGGACAGAAAGACCAGAGGGACATTCCAGCGCCAGGCTATCACATGGCTCGGGACATTGACGATCCGCCCCATAAACAGCGTGGTTGCCGAGAACGGTGAAACCATCGTCGAGGTTCCCCACACTCCAAGCATGGCGATGGCCAGAACCTGGGGTGCGATACCAATCACCTCGGGCGGCATGACCTCGCCGACAAGGATGGCCAGAATGACCGGATGCAGACCCGCTGCTCCGGCAAGTGTCATGCCGAAGATGATCCCGACCACGACAAAGTCCTGCGATATGCCCAATGATAACAGTTGCGCGCTTATGACCTCGGGTGGCAGCACTTTCGAGACGCCAACGCCAAGCACGGACGCCGCGACAAATGCAATCGCTTCATTACGCAGGCCCGGAAGATTGATGAAGATGCGCTTGATCAAGGGTCTGGCACCGTCCGACCATGCCGAGCCCTTGCTTACCTGGACAGCCGCCCAGATGACGGCAAATGGCGGGGCGATGACACCAAGGGCAATCGGGATCGATAGAGCGAACATTTCATGAGTCCCCATCACCAGAAAGATCAGCAGTAAAAGTAAAAACACAACCCGTGCCGCTGTCTGTAATGTCAGCGAGACCAACTCGTGTCGACTTGCCACGGTGTTTTTCTCGCGCAGGAACAACCGATCGTATGCCCAGCCGACAGCAAGCAAAACCATCGAAAGGCAAAAGCCAAGCGGAGCGATTTCAATCCACTTTACACCCGGTATCGCCGTCAGGACCACCGTGACACTGATATAAAACGGTCCCCATGTGGACGCGGTTGTAAAACCCATCATCAAAGCCAGCGACATCCGCTTGCGAAGCCGCCGATCCGTTTGATCCCCGACCATACCCGACAGCAAGCTCATCGCTGCGAGGTTCAATACCGAGCCCAGAAAATGCGCACTCAGCCAGAGAATCGGATACCGTCGTCCGGCCGGCTGCGCTATTACCGCATCACGCAACTTCCTAAGGGACGGACTGGTCACGGCAGGTTCACGGAGCCAGCTGACGGCAAAGAACATGACGATGAATACCTGCGCCCGTTCGAGCCCGTCCATGACTCCGCCGATCAAATCCCCACCGGCCCATGCACATAACGCACCGATCGCAAAGATGCCTGCCCCGACATTGCGTTGCAGGGGCGGCGAAAAGGAGATTTCAAGTGCCAGAAACGCAACGGTCAGCGAAATAATGATTTCGCTGGCAAAGGGGTATGGCCAGAACTTAGAGGAAATAGCAACAACGACCAGAATAACATATAGACTTGCTGAGAGCGTGTTGCGTTTCACTTAATTTTCCGTCAGTGCACTGTCTGGCTGGTTACAGGGACGCCCAGCCCTTTGTTCTTATTCGACACGACAAGCCTCTGCAAACGCAAGACGCGGCCCTCTTGGATATAGCCCGTCTGAATCACCATATCCGATATTACACAGGAAGTTGGCCCGAACCGTTGTGCCTGCAAAAAAAGCGGTATTCAGTTTGTCTTTATCAAAACCCGACATCGGGCCGCAATCCAGACCCAGTGAACGCGCCGCCAACATCAGATATGCGCCCTGAAGGGTACTGTTGCGAAAGGCCGTTTCTTCAATCAGCGCATCATTGCCGACAAACCAGGCACGGGCATCAGCGTGCGGAAACAGCGTCGGCAGTTTTTCAAAGAACGTCATGTCATGGCCGATGATCGCGGTCACCGGCGCTGCCATGGTTTTATCAATATTACCCTCAGCAAGGCATTGGCGCAGTTTCTGTTTGGCAGCATCCGATTGCACAAAAATAATTCTGGCAGGGCTGCAATTGGCACTTGTCGGTCCCATCCGGGCAATCGACCACATCTCTTCGAGCAGGCTGACCGGGACAGGTTTATCCAACCATGCGTTATGCGTGCGTGCTTCTAAAAACAGCGTACTCAGTGCCTCGGTACTCAGTGGATGTTTCATCACGTACCTTTCATTCAAATGTATCAGCAGATAGTGCGCAGGATCACTGTATGCACATGATTTCCATAACATACTTGATGATCTTCTCAATAAACTGCAACATTTCATCCCAAGGTATGATCAACTCATCATATGAAACATCAAGCCAAACCGCTCAAAGGGGGGCGTGGATGATATTTTTTCGTGCTCTGTTATCGTCTGTTATTCTTCTGCTCGGATTGACCGGCAGCGGGCTGATGGTGTCCTACTCCTGGCCCGTCAGCGCCCAGGAACCGCAAACAAAAGCCGTGGTCATCATGTACCACCGCTTCGGCGAAAGTGATTTTCCATCAACCAACATATCGATGGATCAGTTTCGTGCGCATGTAGAGGAACTCAAGACCGGCGGGTACAACGTGACATCCTTGCCGAAGATTGTCGCAGCCCTCATAAATGGCGATCCTCTGCCGCCGAAAACGGTAGGGCTCAGCGTCGATGATGCATATGAATCCGTTTATACCAAAGCCTGGCCGATCCTGAAGGCCGCCGGATTTCCCCTGACGGTCTTTATTGCGGCTGACCCTGTCGATCAGCATACAGATCGCTACATGAGTTGGGATCAGCTGCGTGAACTTGTCGATGATGGCGTAACAATGGGCAGTCAAACCAAGTTTCATCCGCATATGGCCGACCTGACCGCTGACGCGAATAAAACCGAACTGAAGATTTCCAATGACATGTTTCTGGAAAAACTCGGCAAAGTGCCGGATCTGTTTGCATACCCCTATGGGGAGGCAAGCACCGAAGTCATGGCACTGGTCAAAGAGGCCGGTTTTGTCGCCGCATTCGGACAGCATTCTGGGGCTATCGGCAGCGGAGGTGAATTGTTCAACCTGCCACGTTTCGCAATGAACGAATCCTATGGATCCATCGACCGTTTCAAACTTGCAGCCAACGCCTTGCCGATCAGTGTGAGCGACATCACGCCGAGCAATCCGACATTTGGCAAACCCAACCCGCCATTGATCGGCTTTACCCTAACGTGGCCTGAACATGGTCTCGACAGATTAACCTGTTATGCTTCACATGTTGAAAAGCTTGATCTGCAACGGCTCGGCAAGCGCATTGAAATCCGCACCGATAAAGCCATGCCGCCGGGCCGGACTCGCCTCAATTGCACAATCCCCGCAGGGAACGACAGGTGGTATTGGTTTGGCCGGCAGTATTACGTGCCGAAAAAAGTTCAGACCGACTGATCGTCGTCCGGTTTATCGACAACCAGACGCGCATCGTCCAGTTCGCGCAGGCCGTTTACGTTAATAATGGTGCGAATACTCTCGACGTATTCGACCCCTCGCTCGGAATATTTGACGAGGCTGCCTGCGAGGATTACCCCGTCAATGGCTTGACCGGCAGTGCGAAGCCGGCTGCGTTCGCGGCGTAAACTCAAGTAAGCGCGATGCGTATTCAGGTTGCGCATATAAGATGCGACGGATTGCTCGAGATTATCGAAGGCCTTGATCTTGTGATCCATGCCGTCAGCCCGGTCTTCAGGAATAAGGCCTTCACTGTCGGCAGTTGTCCATTGTCCGTAGACGGCATTCCCCGATTGGGCAAACCTGGACGTTCCCCACCCGCTTTCTTCAGCCGCCTGTGCCATTGCCAGTGACGGCGGGATGATATCTACCCGTCGCAGCAGCAAATTCATATCTTCGTTTTTCACCTTGTAACGCTCGGCCATTACGGCAATCCACAGCCGATCACGTGCCGGCAGGATATCGCCCAGAACCATTGCAGCCTTCAGAGCCAAAAGCCGTTGCCGGTCGCGGGCTATCCGCTCATTTTCCTGCAGGATCAGCGGCAGCATGGCCTGAAAGAAAACCGTCTTCTTAAGCGAGACTTCAGACATCGCATGCAGATCGCTGGGCAATTTGGTGAGAAAGACCCTCGGAACCGCCTGGTCGCCTACTTTGACGCTCTCAAGATGATAGCCGATGTCTTCAAATCTTTTGGCCAGATCATTCGCCAGTTTAACCTGACTCAATGGCAACCCTGCTGCGGTTTCCATCTCGGGCGGAGGTTCCGTATCAAAACCCGGATACAGTTTGGCCTCTTCAGCCTTGTCGAGATCAAATGAAATTCGCGGGCTGGCAACCAGCCCTGCTTTCGGGCTTACAAGGCTTGCCATGGCCGTTGCGATGACGGCGCAGCCGATAATGCTGAAAATCAAGCGGTCGAATTTACGAGCAGTCATTGTGCTTCCGGCGTCATGTTTTTGGCACGTACACCGTCCCTCAATCTCGTTTCAATCGCCCTGGGTATTTTGGCTCTATTCTCTTTGACCCGACGGTATTTTTACCTGTCGAATCACTGGCCGGCCATTATTGCGAAACATGGTTAACACAAATGGGTTTAGCATGCTACTTATTTGATGATGGGTAGGCGTAATACCAATATTTGTCAATATTTAGTATTTTGCCACATCTAAGGCACAATCCTATGTATTTTAAGGCTTGCTGAGATCCGCTTAAAGCTGGCGGTTTATGGGGAGTTATCCACCACAAATCATTGCCAGAACAGCACTGAACCTATGGGGGATAACTTCAGACCACTCAGTCGACGGCGCGCACTTCCTGTACTTCAGGGACATAATACCGCAGCATGTTTTCAATGCCGTGCTTCAGGGTTGCCGTAGAACTGGGGCAACCGGCGCAGGCGCCCTGCATATGCAATGATACGACGCCGCCCTCAAATCCCTTGAAAATGATATCGCCACCGTCCTGAGCCACCGCAGGGCGCACGCGGGTATCAATCAGTTCCTTGATCTGCTTGACGATCGGATCATCACTGTCGTCACCGACGGCAGCATCGCCCGTTTCGTCTTCAATCATCGGCCGGCCGGACTGATAATGCTCCATGATGCTGCCGAGGATCTGCGGCCGCAAGACGTCCCATTCCTTGTCAGCGGTCTTTGTCACCGTGACGAAATCGGACCCGAGAAAAACACCGGCAACGCCTTCAATTGCGAACAGTCTGGTCGCCATCGGCGAACGTGCTGATTCAGACGCATCGGCGAAATTTGCCGTGCCGTTCTCAATCACTGCCTTGCCTGGCAGAAACTTCAAGGTCGCTGGATTTGGGGTACTCTCGGTCTGAATGAACATTTATCTCTCCAGTGCCAATTCTTCAAAAGACGGCAAGCCGTATGGTTCTATGCGATAGACTATAGTCTATTAATTGGGTTGCGGGGCACAAACATGCAAGTCGGCATTCCGATCATGCAAAGGAAATGCGGTCAGGACTTGCCCACATGCAGGAAACCGACAACATCCTGGACTTCACGCAACACCGGTCCGGCAATCGCCCGCGCCCGCTCAGCACCATGCGCCAGATAGGCATCGATCTGGCCCTTGTCGTTCAACAACCGCCGATAGGCATCCTGCATCGGTGCCAGATTGGCGACGGCAACATCGGACAGGCGGTCCTTCAGCGCTGAGAATTGCTGACCGGCGAATTCGTTGACCGCAGATTCGATCGAGACATCGGCCAGAGCGGCATAGATGCCGAGAAGGTTTCGAGCTTCCGGTCGGCCATCCAGGCCCTGAACCGATTCCGGCAAGTGATCCGGATCTGTTTTTGCCTTTTTGATCTTGCGCTGAATGGTGTCAGCATCGTCCGTCATATTGATGCGCGACAAATCCGAGGGATCGGACTTCGACATCTTTTTGGACCCGTCCTTCAGCGACATGACACGGGTTGCCGTCCCAAGGATCAGGGGTTCCGGGACCGGAAACAGATCTACGCCGTAGTCATTATTGAATTTCTGGGCAATATCACGGGCCAGTTCAAGATGCTGTTTCTGATCTTCACCGACCGGCACATGCGTGCCCTTGTACAAAAGTATATCGGCAGCCATCAGGTTTGGATATGCGAACAGGCCGACCGAGGCGTTTTCCTTGTCCTTGCCGGCTTTTTCCTTGAACTGGGTCATCCGACCGAGCCACCCCATGCGCGCAACACAATTGAAAATCCAGGCAAGCTCGGCATGACCCGGCACCTGCGACTGATTGAAGATAATGTGCTTTTCTGGATCAACGCCGGCCGCGATCATTGCCGCTGCGACTTCGCGGGTCGATGTACGCAGCATGGCCGGATCCTGCCACACCGTAATGGCGTGCAGATCAACAACACAAAACAGGCAATCATAATCGTTCTGCAGCTTCACCCAGTTACGGATGGCGCCCAGATAATTTCCAAGATGCAGGTTACCTGTCGGCTGAACGCCGGAAAAAATACGCTCGCTCATGATCAATGGCCTTGAAATCTTATGACGAGAGCGGGTTATCGCCTTTCATCCGAAGGCGGTCAAGCAAGGTGTCATGCAGCGAACCTGGAACGTTACTTTGAACGAACCATACGCTTGATCTCGTCGATTGAATAAACGCCGAACAGACGGGACGCAATTGCATAAACGGCGACACCGGCAACAATCAAAATCGTCAGTGATGTTGCCTGTTGCCACAACCGCCCGACTAACCATGGCTCTGCCCAACCGGCTGCATACCAGAGTCCAGCTGCCATGATGATGCTGGCACCGGCGATCCCGAACAGGCGCGACAGCAGCCGGGCGTCCGCACGGTAGTGTCCGCGTTTCGCCAGTACGGCAACCAGCAAACCAATGTTGAGCCACGCCGATATACTGGAAGCCATGGCAATGCCGACATGTGCGAAGTGACGCATCAGCAAAAAATTCATAGCAATGTTTACGAGCATTGACAGGGCCGCAATACGGACCGGTGTTGCGGTATCCTCGCGGGCATAAAATCCAGGCGTAAAAACACGAATACCGACGTATGCCGGCAAACCGATGGCATAGGCCATAAGCGCCTGTGATGTTGCCTCGCTGGCGGCTTTGCCGAACGCGCCGCGCTCAAAAAG
This sequence comes from Rhodospirillales bacterium, assembly GCA_030727885.1. Taxonomy (GTDB): domain Bacteria; phylum Pseudomonadota; class Alphaproteobacteria; order Rhodospirillales; family Casp-alpha2; genus UBA4479. Next base: position 16,147 of record JANRAT010000234.1, read on the forward strand.
CACCGCAATGATCGGGCCCGGAATGACGATCAGGGCCAGAGCTGCCGGAACCGTCAGCAGCAGAGCGATTTCGATACCTCTGTTTTGCGATGCATTGGCCCGCTCTGCATTGCCGGATTCAAGTTGTCTTGAGATCATCGGCAGCAAGGCAGTCCCGACGGCAATGCCGACGACACCGAGCGGCAGCTGTGTTACTCGATCGGCATAATACAGATAAGAAACGGCACCATCAGATATCGTCGTCGCGAGGATCGTGCCGACCAGAAAATTGATCTGATAAAGACTGGCACCGAACATCACCGGCAATATCCGGCGGCCAAGTATGCGCACTTTTTCTGTCAGTCGAGGCGCCCGTATCTGCAGGTGAAAACCGGCGCGATGACAATGCCAGCCCATCCACAGAAATTGCACGATCCCGGCTGCAAAAACACCCCACACCAGCGCTCTGCCAGATTGTTCGTCGTTTCCACCGAAAGCCAGCAATGCAACGATCAGGGTTATGTTTAAAAGCACCGGCGCGGCTGCCGCAGCCGCGAATTTACCGAACGCATTCAGCACACCCGACTGCAATGCCACCAGCGAGATGAACAGAAGATACGGAAAGGCAATCCTTGAAAATTCCGTGGTCATTTCCATCTTGCCCGGCACCGCATCAAATCCCGGCGCCAGATACGGCATCAGCCAAGGCATTGCCAGTTCCGCACAGACGACAAATACCAGCAGGGCCAAAGACAGAACGCTCAGGGCTTCTTCAGCAAACTGCTTCGCCGAACCTTCTCCCTCACCTTCTATGCTTTTGGAGAACATCGGCACAAAGGCCGCCGCAAATGCCCCTTCGGCGAACAGTCTGCGAAACAGGTTGGGAAATCGGAAAGCGACGACAAATGCATCGGCGACGGCGCCTGCACCCAGGAAATTGGCAATCAGTATGTCGCGTGCAAAACCGAAGATACGGCTCAGCATCGTCATCGAACCAATCGCAGAAATTGCCCGAACCAGATTCATAAGCGGACACTCACCGGCAATTGCGGCAGCGTTATGGCGTGCAAGGTAACATGATAGATACTCACTCGGCCGCCTTCGGCGAACTGGCAGCAACTGGTCCTTCGATAGCCGTCAACAGACGTTCCCGCACGGACTTGATCTTGCTCTGCTGTTCCATCTTCAAACCGAAAATATCTTTCACGTAAAACACATCGACGACCCGCTCGCCATAGGTGGAAATATGCGCTGACGCAATCTGCAAGCCTGCATTGGTCAGGGCGTTTGTGATGTCATGCAGAAACCCAAGACGGTCGCGACCGTTGACTTCAATCACTGTATAGGTGCGGCTGGCTTTGTTATCGATCAGCACGCGCGGCGGCACCTTGAAGACGCTGGTTCTGGAAGGCATCGCGTTGGCCCGCGCTGCCTTCAGCTCGTACGCCGGCGAAGCTTCACCCGACAACGCGCGTTCAATGCGGTTCTGGATACGGCCCACCCGCGCCGTCCCTGAAATCGCTTCGGACTGAGCATCCTGTACCCAGAATGTATCTAATGCCATGCCGTTGTTCATTGTCACGATCTTGGCATCGACAATATTTACCCCACCAAGCGAAAGTGCTCCGGCGACCTTGGCGAAAAGGCCGGGATGATCAACGGTGTAAACCACGACCTCCGTAGCATCGTGAGCTTCATCCGCATTCAGCTCGATATAAAGGTTCTGTTTTTTAACCATCGCGGTTCTTACCAGCTCTGCATGACGCAACAATACCTCGGGACTGAACGTCAGCCAGTAGTTATCGCGCGCCAATTCGAAGTGTTCTTCAACCGCCTCCGGCGTCCATCCCTTGTTTGATCCGAGCAACGCTTCACTCAGTTTATGTTTCACCCTGTCGGCCCGTTTCGACAGACGTTCCTGCAGCGTTTCCCCTGACATAGCTTCGCGTGCCTGCCAGTAAAGCTCGCGCAGCAATCCGGCTTTCCAAGCGTTCCAGACGTTCGGTCCGACCGCACGGATATCGGCAATCGTTAGAATAAGCAGCAACCGCAATCGTTCAGGGGACTGCACAATTTCGATAAAATCAGCTACCGTTTTGGTATCGTCAATATCGCGCTTGAAGGCTGTATTGCTCATCAGCAGATGATAGCGCACCAACCACGAAACGGTTTCCGTTTCCCATTCGCTCAAGCCCATGCGCGGTCCGAGTTTCAGGGCAATGTCGGCACCCAGTTCGGAATGATCGCCACCCCGTCCCTTGGCAATGTCATGCAGCAATACAGATAAATACAGAACACGCTTTGACTGCACTTCGCCAATCACCGAGCAGGCCAGCGGGTGGTCGTCGGTCAAGCGATTGGTATCAATACCGTGCAACACACCGATGGCACGGATGGTATGCTCGTCAACCGTATAGACATGATACATGTCGTATTGCATCTGCGCGACGACACGGCCGAAGTCGGGGACGAATTTTCCGAACACACCGGCCTCGTTCATCCGCATCAGGGTTTTATCGGGGTCCTTGCCGGTCAGAATATTGATAAATATTTCATTGGCAACCGGATCATTCTGCAGCTTCTTCGTAATGCGCTTGAGATTCTTGGTGACCAGGCGCAGTGCACTGGGGTGGATATCGAGACCGTGTTTTTGGGCCTGCCAGAACAGTTCGAGCAGCTTTTTCGGATCGGTTTCGAATATGTTGTCATCGGCAACCGTCAGGCGATCACCATCAATATTGAATCCGTCAATCTTTGGTCCGCCTTTGCCAAAGCGTGGCAGACGGAATTTGCGTCGCTTGGTCTTATGCTGCTCTTCAAGTGCGGCGCAAATAATGCGCGTCAGATCACCAACATCCTTGGCAATCAGAAAGTAGTGTTTCATGAACCGTTCGACGCCGCTCAGGCCGGCATGATCCGTATAACCCATGCGCTTGCCGATGTCGGCCTGCACGTTGAAGGTCAGACGCTCTTCAGGACGTTCTGCGAGATAGTGAAGATGGCAACGCACAGTCCATAAAAAATCCTGTGCTTTTTCAAAGCGTCGCGCATCGTCAGCGGTCAGCACGCCTTTGAGCTTCAGATCATCGATGCTCTCGATTCCGTAAAGATACTTGGCGATCCACATCAGCGTCTGCAGATCCCTGAGTCCCCCTTTGCCGTCCTTGATGTTTGGCTCAAGCACATAGCGGGTGTCACCCATCCGCGCATGCCGGTCATCGCGCTCCGCCAGTTTGGCTTCGACGTAGGCCATCCCCGTACCTTTGACGACGTCCTTCTGGAACATCACCTTAAACGTATCGAAAAGCTCGGCATTGCCGGTGATCAATCTTGATTCCAGCAGACTGGTACGAATCGTGATGTCTTCCTTGGCCAGCCGCACCACCTCATCGGCCGAACGCGTTGCATGGCCGACCTTGAGGCCAAGATCCCACAGCGTATAAAGAACGTATTCGACAACCTGCTCCGCCCGCGGGGTCAATTTGTAGGGCAGCAGGAACATCAGATCGATGTCGGAATGCGGTGCCATCTCGGCCCGGCCGTATCCGCCCGTGGCAATCACCGACATCACATCATCGGCGGTTTCGATCCCGGCCGGATAGATATGCTCCGCTGCGACGTCATAGACGATCCGCACCAGCTGATCGATCAGATAGGCGCCAGCCTTGATGGTGTTGCGGCCAGACTGCTCGTCGGCTTCGAAACGGCGGCGCACCTCGGCGCGGCCGTGCTCAAGAGCTTCGCGGTAGATGTCAAAAATTTCGCGCTGGCTGTCGGGCGAATATCCCGACCAGCCAAGGATATCATCCAGGCGAATGACCACCTTTTTGCGATCGATTATTTCTCTGGGTTTTGATACGCGAATCATAGTGGCTGTATATATACGAGTGGTTGGCGATAAGATAGCCAACTGATGCCGCAGAACACATTTCGCAATGCCTTAACCGACCCAGGAAGCTTGATCTTAGTCTTGTATGGCAAGTGACAGCTGGCAGCGACAAATGAAAATAAGGTCAACTTAATTATCATCCTTATTTTCAGTCATTGCCTTGAGCTTATATAGCTCTTCAAGAGCCTGCAATGGCGTCAAGAGGTCAGGATTGATCTTATTTATTGCTAATTCGGCCGCACTCTCCTTTTTAGGATCAACTCTTTGCCTTTGTATGACAGAAAACAGCGGCAAATCGTCACCCAAGCTCTTGGCCCCGCCTGTTTGAGACTTTTCCAGTTTTTCTAAGATCATTTCAGCGCGCTTGATCAGACTTTGTGGCAATCCGGCCAACTGCCCGACATGGATGCCATAGGACCGGTCGGCAACGCCGGCGGCAACCTCGTGCAGGAACACCACGTCACCTTTCCACTCCTTCACCCGCATGGTGTAGCAGGTGAGATTTGCCAGTCGCGGCGCCAGTTCCGTCAGTTCGTGATAGTGCGTGGCAAACAATCCCCGGCAACCGTTTATATCGTGCAGATGCTCGACAACCGCCCAGGCAATGGACAATCCGTCAAACGTCGCCGTACCACGGCCGATTTCATCCAGAATGACCAGGGCACGCGGTCCCGCCTGATGCAGGATTGCCGCCGTTTCAACCATTTCGACCATAAACGTCGAGCGGCCGCGGGCCAGATCATCGGCGGCCCCGACCCTTGAGAACAACCGATCGACAAAACCGATATGCGCGCGGGCAGCCGGCACATAAAGGCCTGCCTGAGCGAGCACGGCAATCAGGGCGTTTTGCCTGAGAAACGTGCTTTTCCCGGCCATGTTGGGGCCCGTCAGAAACCAAAGCCGCTCGCCCGGTTTGCCGCCGTCGGCACTCTCGAGACGGCAATCATTGGCAACGAAACTGCCGTCCCCGCTGCGCCCGATGGCCCGCTCGACAACGGGATGACGGCCGCCCTCAATCGAAAAGGCCTCGCTGTCATCAATCATCGGACGGACAAACCCCTGGCTGACGGCCAGTTCCGCAGCACTGGCCGCAACATCCAGTACCGCCAGCGCCGAGGCTGTTGCGTCAATTGCCGCACCGCTTTGCTGTATCTGTCC
>JANRAT010000235.1:0-1262 GCA_030727885.1 Rhodospirillales bacterium
CTAACCTCTCCCCCTTGGAGGGGGAGAGGGATAAGTAAAACTGTGCGTTGCTGCGAGAGTCCCTCTCCCCTGCTTTAGCGGGGGAAAAGACAGGTGAGGGGGATTTAAGGCCGGTGCACCACGCCGCCCGTCATCGGCTGCATGACGCCGGTGGTCGACGGCAAGCTCAGCGGCAAACCATACAACGTACGCACCGCCAGATAGGCAAAGGCCTGCGCCTCCATGGCGTCGCCGGACCAGCCGACCGCCTCGACCGGCTCGACCGGGCGGTCCAGAAGGCTACGCAGTGCCGCCATCATCACCGGGTTGTGCCGGCCACCGCCGGTCACCAGCCAGCGTTGCGGCAGCGCCGGCAGCATCTCCTGCGCCTTGGCGACAGCCCCTGCCGAAAACGCGATCAGTGTCGCCGCACCATCTTCAAGCGACAAGCCGGCCACCGGCGACGGATCAAAATGATCGCGGTCCAGAGACTTTGGATAAGGGGCCTCGAAATAATCATTGGCGAGCAACGTCTTTAGCGCGTCGTAATCGACCCGCCCCTGTCGGGCGATGCGCCCGTCTTCATCCATCCGCTGGCCGGTTTTTTCATAGACCCAGTCATCAACCAGCGCGTTGGCAGGGCCGGTATCGAAGGCGACGATGCCGCCATCCGGGCTGATCCACGTCAGATTGCCGACACCGCCCAAATTCAGGACACAGATCGGCGGCTCAAGCGGTTTTGCCAGCGCCGCATGATAGAGCGGGGCCAGCGGCGCCCCCTCGCCGCCCGCGGCAACATCGGCGGAGCGGAAATCATTGACGACACAGATGCCGAGCTTCGCCGCCAGTCTGGCCCCGTCGCCCAGCTGACATGTGATCCCGACCGCCGGATCATGGTACACGGTCTGGCCATGGAAGCCGACGACATCAACATCGGCCGGATCAATGCCGGCACGGGTACAGAAATCCGTCACCGCTTCGGCGTGCGCATCGGTCACATCCCGGGTGATATCGGCAATATCTGTGCTGTTATCCGGCTTCTGGCCAAGGATCGAGGTCAGCCTTTCGCGCAGCGAAGGCACATAAGGATAGGTGGCAAAAGCGCCGCGACGGTGCACATGGGAGCCATCGGTATCAATGACGGCGACGTCGATACCATCCATCGACGTACCGCTCATCAGGCCAATGGCGTGCAGCACCTTCGCCGGCTCGGGGCTGGGGTCGCTGTTCATTTTGACCGGTACGTTGTCTGAATCATTGTCTGGCAGTGTCTGCATGTGCTA
>JANRAT010000235.1:1272-1884 GCA_030727885.1 Rhodospirillales bacterium
CATCCGCGCCCATATAAATTAACAGTCAGACCGTCCATGAGCCAATATAAATCAGATTTTATCGCCAAGCTGGTCGAGCGTAAGTTCCTGCATAAATGCACCGACATTGACGCACTGGACGCCCTTTGCGCAAGCAAGACGGTCACCGCCTACATCGGCTTTGACTGTACGGCACCCAGTCTGCACGTCGGCTCGCTGGTCTCGATCATGCTGCTGAGATTAATGCAGCAGAGCGGCCACAAGCCGATTGTCCTGATGGGCGGCGGCACAACGCGGATCGGCGACCCGTCGGGCAAGGACGAAAGCCGCAAGATGCTGACCGATGAAGACATCGCCAGCAACATGACCGGCATCAAATCGGTGTTCGCGAAATACCTGACCTTCGGCGATGGTCCGACCGACGCCAAAATGGTCAACAACGCTGACTGGCTCGAAAGTCTCAACTACATCGACTTCCTGCGCGATTACGGCCCGCATTTCACGATCAACCGGATGCTCGGCTTCGACAGCGTCAAGCTGCGCCTTGAACGCGAACAGCCGCTGACCTTCCTCGAATTCAACTACATGATCCTGCAGGCTTACGACTTCCTTGAGCTGGCCCGGCGCAATGAC
>JANRAT010000235.1:1894-3855 GCA_030727885.1 Rhodospirillales bacterium
GAATAACACATCCTAGATCTGTAAAAGAGAAATGACTGCTCGTTGCAGATGGGCGGCTCGGACCAGTGGGGCAACATCATCAACGGTGTCGAGCTTGGCCGACGCGTCGCCGACAAGCATCTGTTCGGCCTGACCACGCCGCTGCTGACGACGGCGTCGGGTGCCAAGATGGGCAAGACCGCCGATGGCGCGGTTTGGCTCAATGAAGGCTCGCTCAGCACCTATGATTACTGGCAGTACTGGCGCAACACCGAAGACGCCGATGTCGGCAAGTTCCTGCGCCTGTTCACGGAGCTGCCGATTGCCGAGATCGAGCGGCTTGAAGCGCTCGAAGGGGCCGAGATCAACGAAGCCAAGAAAGTGCTGGCCGATGCGGCGACGGCGCTCTGCCGCGGCCCGGAAGCCGCCTTACAGGCGCGCGCCACCGCCGAGACCACGTTTGAGCAAGGCGGTGCCGGTGACAGCCTGCCCAGCATTGATGTCGCCCGCGCCGAGCTTGAAGCCGGGATCGGTGTTCTCAACATCTTCACCAGGGCCGGGCTCTCGGCCTCAAACGGCGAAGCGCGCCGGCTGGTGCAGGGCGGCGGCGCCAAAATCAATGACCAGGCAATCAGCGATGTCCACGCCACGGTTTCGTTGAGCAATGTAAATGCCGAGGGATTCATCAAACTGTCGTCCGGCAAGAAACGCCACGCGCTGGTCAGGCCGGTTTAACGTTACTGTTGAAAGGCGCTTAATCCAGCGTCTGCGGTGCCTGCTGCAAAAGCGGCTGGCGTTCTTCCCCTTTGAACGCACCAAACAGATTGCGCAAGATTCCCGGCGTCAGGGCCGTCAGCGGATTGACCGTGGTTTTCGGATCTTCAATCGGACCTGAAATCGCGAAATTGGCCGCAAACACGCCGCCGCCATCCTCGTTGCCGGTCAGGATATTGCCGAGCAGCGGGATTTTACCAAGCAACGAGTTGAGCGCATAAGCCGGCACCACCGTGCCTTCGATATTGAGCACGTCGGCGTGGGTATAAATCGTGCCCGATGCGGTGAAGCCGATCGAGGTTCCGGTCGCCTTGGCTTCATCGATCTGCACTTCGCCTTCGGTATAGGTAAACGGCACATCCAGTTCGGCAAAGCTGAGCCCCTCTCCGGTCAAAGCATCGACGATCCCGGTCAGCGCCATGATCGAGAGCACTCGGGTCAACATCGGTGCTTTGCGAACCCGGTAATCGACAACCCGCAATTTGCCGCGCAGTGGACGCATCAGGGCGGCATCATCGTATCGCCCTCTCAATTCAAGTTTACCACCCTGCATGTTCTCGAACAAATCGAAGAAGCGCAGTGTATCGCCGGCATTGTCGGCTTTCATAACAAGTATACGGTTGCCGTCATTATCCGGGGCCAGATTGACGTTGAGCACCGGTCCGCCATTGATCTTGCTGTCGAGCAGCATGGTCCGCCAGATGCCCTGTTTGTGCACGAATGTGCCTGATACACCGGCAAGGAACTGCTTTTTGTCGACCCACATCTTGTCCAGTTCGACGACCACCGTCAGGTTCGGCAGGGTCAGATCATCCTGACCGGGACGGTCATGCAGCAAACGTTGCCAGAGCGGCGAGAAATCAAGTTCCGCACCCTGCAGGCCGATCTCCCAACCGCCATCGGGTCGGGCAATCACGGCACCGGCAACTTCGGTACGCCCAAACAGCACTTTCTTTAAATTGACCCGGTCAAGGCCAAGCCCCCCCGGGCTGTAGACGACATCACCACGAACCGTCAGATCACCGGCCAGGACATCAAAGTTCGGTACACTTTTGATGAGGCCGTTTTCGAGCAGGATCGTTACGTCGACCCGGCCCGCATCACCAGCGGCCTTGCGCCATTCCATCAACGGCACCCGCAGCTCGGCGCGTGCCAGATTGGCATTGACTTCGACCCGGCTGTTGCGGGCATCAAACACGGTATAGCGA
>JANRAT010000236.1 GCA_030727885.1 Rhodospirillales bacterium
GGCCGCTACATGCCCGAGATTTCCGGCAGCGATGCGCTTGAACTGGCACGGCTGTCCGAAGGCAGCATCGGCCGGGCGATGTCGCTGGCATCCGGTGGCGGATTGGATATTTACCGGAATGTGGTTAATATATTTGCCTCCTTGCCGAACCTCGACAGCAGTGCCGTGCAGGCGCTGGCGACGCGGCTATCGAAAAGCGGTGATGACGATGCGTATTATTCCGGGATCGAGCTGTTCCGCTGGTGGCTGTCGCGAGTCGTTCTGGCATCATCGCGCGGTGTGTCCGGGGATTTGAGCCTCAGTCCCGAGGAATGCGTGATCGCCGAGCGGGCGGCTGCGACGACAATCCTGCCGATCTGGCTGGCCAGACTAGATCAGGCGGAAAGCCTGATCCGCAGCGCAGATCCGCTGAGCCTGGATCGCAAGCAGGTAATCCTGTCGCTGTTTTTGTCCTTGGCCTGAGCAAGCAATAAAACTCTTCGTCGCCCTGAACTTGATTCAGGGCCCATAGAGTGATCACTGATCCAGTTCGGAGCCGCATGGATCCCAAATCAAGTTTGGGATGACGGAGGAGGGGCATTGCACTCTACACCGTATCTCTTGACCGCCGCGCCCCTCCGCCGTACCAAAGGGCGCGATTTCTCAATAGGAACCACGCCACGATGTCCGACCAACCGACCTATTACCTGACAACGCCGATTTACTATGTGAACGATGCGCCGCATATCGGCCACGCGTATACGACGCTGGCCTGCGACGTACTGGCACGTTTCAAGCGGCTTGATGGTTTCGACGTGCGTTTCCTGACCGGCACTGACGAGCACGGCCAGAAAGTCGAAAAATCGGCACAGGCCGCGGGTATGGATCCGCAGGCGTTCACCGACAAGGTCTCGAAGAATTTCCGCGATCTCGCCAGCTTCATGAAATTCAGCCACGATGACTTCATCCGCACCACCGAAGACAGGCACATCCGGGCCTGCCAGGCGATCTGGAAAAAGCTGGAAGAAGCGGGGGACATTTATCTCGATAATTACGGTGGCTGGTACGCGGTCCGTGACGAGGCGTTCTATGGTGAGGATGAGCTGACCAAGACCGCCGACGGCAAGCGTATCGCCCCTTCCGGCGCCGAGGTCGAATGGGTCGAGGAGCCCAGCTATTTCTTCAAGCTGTCGGCTTGGGGCGACCGTCTTTTGGCCTACTATGAAGCCAATCCGGATTTCATACTGCCCGACAGCCGCCGCAACGAGGTGCTGAGCTTCGTTAAGGGTGGCCTCAACGATCTGTCGATATCCCGCACCACCTTCAAGTGGGGCGTGCCGGTGCCGGGCAATGAAGAGCATATCATGTATGTGTGGCTCGATGCGCTGACCAACTACATCACCGCTGTCGGCTATCCGGAAACGGAAACCGGCGATTATGCGAAGTACTGGCCGGCCGATTTGCATATGGTCGGCAAGGACATCCTGCGCTTTCATGCGGTCTATTGGCCGGCGTTTCTGATGGCGGCCGGTCTGGAGCCGCCGAAAAGGGTGTTCGCGCACGGTTGGTGGACCAACGAGGGTCAGAAAATCTCCAAATCCACGGGCAACGTCATTGACCCGATCGAGCTGATCAACCGATATGGTCTGGATCAGGTCCGCTATTTCCTGCTGCGCGAAGTGCCGTTCGGCAACGATGGCGATTTCTCGCATACCGCCATGGTCAACCGCATGAACGGTGAACTGGCCAACGATTTTGGCAATCTGGCGCAGCGCGTGCTGTCGATGGTCGGCAAGAACTGTGACGGCAAGATTCCGACGCCGGGCACTTTCGATGCCGATGATCTGGCGTTATTGGGTCAGGCACACGGATTGCTGGCTGCCGTGCGGGCACTGATGGACCGTCAGGGCTTCAACCATGCCCTTGAGGCGATCTGGGTGGTGATCCGTGCTGCCAACGGTTACGTCGACCGTCAGGCGCCCTGGAAGCTCAAGAAAGAAGACCCGGCAAGGATGGCAACGGTACTGTATGTGCTGGCCGAAGTAATCCGCCACCTGGCCCTGCTGGCACAGCCGGTGATGCCGGATGCCATGTCGAAGATGCTCGATCAGTTGTCCGTTCCGACCGATGCTCGCTCGTTCAAGGCGCTGGGCGAGGGCGGGGCGCTGGTCCCGGGGACCGTGATACCGGCACCGGAAGGGGCTTTCCCGCGTTTCCTTGATGAAGGATCCACCTGACGGTTGGTCAATCCTGACGTAAGGCAAGGTTTAGGCGGGTGCCCTGAAGCAACCCGCCTTACCCGTTTCCCCCGTTATTCGTTTGATCAGAATGTGTAGCCGACACCAAAACCGATGACCCACGGGTCAAGGTCGGTACCCTTGGCATTCACGCTGCCGCCGTTGGCCTTGATGTCTGTTGAAACAAAGACCTTTTTTACGTCGAAGTTAAGCGACCATTTGTCGTTGATTTCGTAGTCCATGCCGGCCTGGAATGCGTAGCCTAAACCATTCGAATACTTCACATCGGTTACCGATGGTCCGGTATGAGCGCCGTACATCATCGTGTAGTTGATGCCAGCGCCGAGATACGGGCTCCACTGGGCATCGGGAAGAAAGTGGTATTGCAGGGTCAGCACTGGCGGCAACGCGTGAACACTGCCCAGGTCAAGGTTTCCGGACGTTGAACCGTCGACATATACCCGGTGCTTGGTTGTTGCCAGGATCAGCTCGGCGGCGATATTCTTTGTGAAGAAGTAGGAAAAATCCAGTTCCGGCACCTGATCATTTGAGGTGCGGGCGCTGCCGCCAAGGGCATCCGTCGTGCCTGAAGTATCCGTGATAAAGTCGATGCCGCGCAGACGGACACGAATATCACCAGCATCCTTGGCGCTTGCCGTACCGGCTGCCGCAGCGACAAGAACAGCACCCAAGAGCAAAGGCGCACATGTTTTCTTCATTTTGATATATCTCCGGAATTGAGAATTTAAATCATTCAAATAACCACAATTATATTGTGGGTATGGTGGCGTGCTAAGGCCTGGTTTGCGGCAAAAGCAGGGAATTTTTACGGATAGCGGCCAAACCGGCATTGATCTATGTCAATTATGGCACGACCGAGCGAGAAGATTTCTGTTCGCAATTATTCATGGACTCTGCCAAAGGTTGACTCCATGGGCTTGGTGGACAACATGACGGACATGACAAACAGTATCGTTGAACACATCTTTGAGCTGCCGCTGATCGACAGCCACTGTCACCTCGATTTCCCGGATTTTGCCGATGAACTCGACGAGGTCGTGGCCCGCGCCGGACGTGCCGGCATTTCCCACATGGTGACGATATCGACGCACCTCAGCCGCTTTCCGGGCGTTCTGGCTGTGGCTGAGCGGTTCGACAATATCTTCTGTACGGTTGGTATTCACCCGCATGAAGCGGGCACAGAGATCGAGGTGACGGCCGATGCGCTGGTGGCATTGACCGAGCACCCGAAAGTCGTCGGCATTGGCGAGACCGGGCTTGATTTCTATTACGAGCACAGCCCCAGAGACGTCCAGGAACGGCAATTCCGTACGCATATCGAGGCGGCGCGCCGGACCGGCTTGCCGCTGATCGTGCACACCCGGGACGCCGACACGGATACCATCCGCATACTTGAGGAAGAGCATGCAAAAGGGGCTTTTCCCGGTCTGATCCACTGCTTCAGTGCCGGCGAGGAGCTGGCCCAGCGGATGGTCGATATCGGCCTGTATATCTCGTTTTCCGGGATCGTTACCTTCAAGTCGGCGGAGGCCTTGCGCGATGTCGCCCGGATCGTGCCGCTGGAGCGTATCCTGGTCGA
>JANRAT010000237.1 GCA_030727885.1 Rhodospirillales bacterium
CGCCTATCCACTGGTCGCCGAGATGCAGGTTTCACCCCCCCGTGAACGGCCGCAACTGTTTGCTGCCAGGGGTATTCTGCCGGGTGCCGTCGTCGATGACGGGCTGCTCGGCAAGCTGGGTGTTAAACTGGGTGACAGTCTGATAATCGGCAAGGCCGAGTTTCAGATTACCGCCGTCATCGACAAGGAACCGGACCGGGTCACCAGCGTCATCAATTACGGTCCGCGCGTGATGATCGCCAAGGATGATCTGGCCGCAACCGGCCTGGTGCAGCAGGGCAGTCTGATCCGCTATGACTACCGGGTACTGCTGCCCGCCGGAACCAATCCGAAAGCTTGGCGTGATGCATTGGCTGCCGCCTTCCCCGATGCCGGCTGGCGGGTACGCGCCACCGATGAAGCAGCTCCCGGGATCCAGCGCTTCATCGAGCGGCTGACGCTGTTCATGGGCTTTGTCGGCTACACCGTGCTGCTGGTCGGCGGCGTCGGCATCGGACGCGCCGTCAGTGCCTATCTGGAGAGCAAAAGCCGCACCATTGCCACGCTGAAATGTCTGGGCGCACCGGCGACGCTGATTGTCCGGGTCTACTTGTTGCAGGTTGCCGTGCTGTCGCTGCTGGCCATCGGCATCGGCCTGATCGCCGGCACTGTCCTGCCGTCATTCGCCCTTTATGCCGTTGCCGATCTGTTACCGGTCCGCCCGGTGCTCGGTTTTTATATAGGCCCCGTGGCAACTGCCTCAGCCTTCGGGCTGGTCAGTGCGATCACCGCGGCACTCTGGCCACTCGGCCGGGCCCGCGAAGTGCCGGCGCGCGATCTGTTCCGGACCACTGCCGAGCCGCTGTCTGTCCGCCCCCGACCGATCTATCTTTTGTGGATCGCCATCGGCATGGCAATTCTCACCGGCCTCGTGTTCCTGACGGCAACGGATCGATGGTTCGCGCTGTGTTTCGTGCTGGGTGCCCTGACCACGGTGACGCTGCTCAGGCTGGCCGGTTACGCCCTGATCCGCGCCGCTCGACGGTTAAAGCCAAAAGGGGCGGTGCTGCGGCTGGTCATGGCCAACGTGCACCGGCCGGGTTCGGCCGCAGCGGGCATCATATTGTCACTCGGCCTTGGTCTCTCGGTGCTGGTTGCCGTGGTGCAGATCGAAGGCAATATCACCCGCCAGATCGACGAGCGTCTGCCCGTCGAAGCGCCTGCCTATTTCTTCATCGACATCCAGCCGGGGCAGGTCGACAAATTTGTCCGGATCGTCGCGTCGGTGCCCGGCACCTCGGATCTGCGCTATGAGCCGGTGGTGCGTGGCCGCATCGTTGCGATCAACGGCCAGCCGGTCAGCGAGGCAACGATCGCGCCGGAAAGCCAATGGGCGGTGCGCGGTGACCGGGCCTTTACCTCGGCGGCAGAAATCAAGCCCGATATGAAAATCGCTGCCGGCACATGGTGGCCCGTCGATTACAAAGGGCCGGCGCTGATCTCGCTCGACAGCGGACTGGCCAAGGGCTTCGGCGTCAGCATCGGCGACACACTGACGCTGAATATTCTGGGCCGCCGGATCACTGCTGAAATTGCCTCGCTCCGGGATATCGATTGGCAGTCGCTGCGCTTTGATTTCGCCATCGTTTTTTCACCGGGCGTTCTGGAAGGTGCACCGCACACCTTCATCGCCGCTGCCCGCGCCACCGAAGCTGCAGAAGCCCCGTTGGAAAAGGCCGTCACCGGAGCGTTTGATAACGTCTCGGCCATACATGTTCGCGAAGCGCTGGCCGCCGCGCACGAACTGATGGCCGGGATCAGCATCGCCATCCGCGCCATTGCTGCGCTGACGGTTATCGCCGGCGCCGTGGTGCTTGCAGGCGCCCTCGCCGCCGGGCAGCAACGCCGGCAGTTCGATGCCGTGATCTTCAAGGTGCTCGGCGCCACCCGCATGCGCATCGCCACCACCTTCGTTCTCGAATACGGCATCCTCGGCATGATCACCGCCCTTGCGGCTATGATCGTCGGCACGATTGCGGCATGGGGCGTGATCCGCTTTCTGATGCACATGGACTGGACATGGCTGCCTGGCAGCGCCGTTTCGACACTGGTCATCGCAGTGATCGCAACCATTGTCCTCGGTCTCGCCGCATCGTGGCGTATTCTCGGCCTGAAAACCGCCCCATATCTCAGAAACGATTAGCCAGCCCAAGTATAGCAAACATGAAATTTTCGTAAGAATTCAGCCAATACATTGCAATTAGACCCCGACATACCCTATTTTAGATTAGTTTTAATAACGATGAACACAGGAGTTTCAAATGGCTCTCGGACCCAATAACCGTTTCGGCGTAAACACCGGACGAATGACGCATGCGCAGGCCTATGACGCCTCGATTGATATGGGTCTCCGCAAATACATGCTGGGGGTCTACAACTACATGACCGCCGGCGTCGCCATCACGGGACTCGTCGCCTATTACGTATCGACGCAGCCCGATCTGATGCAGACCCTTTTCGGCACCGGACTGTCATGGCTGGTAATTCTGTCACCACTGGCATTCGTGATGATCCTCAGCTTCGGCATCAACAAACTCAGCGCGTCGGCGACACAGATGTTGTTCTGGGGTTTTGCCGCCGTGATGGGGCTGTCCCTGTCGACGATTTTCATCACCTATACGAACGCCTCGGTGGCACGCGTGTTCTTTATCAGTGCCGGCGCTTTCGCCGGACTCAGCCTGTACGGTTACACGACGAAGCGTGACCTGACCGGGTTCGGATCGTTCCTGATCATGGGCCTGATCGGCATCCTGATTGCCAGCGTGGTCAACATCTTCCTCGGCAGCACCGGGCTTGAATTCGTGATCTCCGTGCTTGGCGTGCTGATCTTCGCAGGCCTGACCGCTTATGACACACAGCGCATCAAGTCGATCTATTACGAAAGTGACAGTGCTGAAGTCATGACCAAGAAAAGTGTCATGGGTGCTTTGACCCTGTATCTCGACTTCATCAACCTGTTCATGATGCTGCTGCGCCTGTTCGGCAATCGCAACTAAGCGAACAAAGCTCACTAAAACCCCGGTGTTCGCGCACTGGGGTTTTTTTATGTCTGAACAATGCGGAAGCCAAAGACCAGGCCAAGTCCACAGAATTTGTGGGGACTTGGCCTCGAAGCCGGTATAGACTGATGCTTGCAGCGATCCCTGCTGCGGATCATCGTCATGTCAGCTTGCCCGGAGGTGAACCATCAACCCGACAACGCTTATCGGTATTATCTGTGGCTTTGCCATCATCACGATTTCCATTTTCGCGACCGCCAGTGATGCCACTGTTTACATAAACCTGCCTGGCCTCCTCATCGTGCTGGGTGGCACGATTGCCGCAACGCTGGTCAGTTTTCCGCCGAGTTACGTTTGGCGCGTCTGGCGGAACTTCCTGATCGCGCTCCGAAATGAGCGCGTATATGACAAGGACGACGTCGATGACATCGTTGAAGTTGCCAAGTCCTGGCGTTCCGGTCAGGTCAGCGTTGTTGAGCAGAAGATCAGCGCCATCCGCAGCCCCTTTCTGCAAACGGGCTTGCGCCTGATCATCGACGGCACGCCGTCAGAAGACGTCAACGAACTTCTGCAATGGCGGATTGCCCGGTTGCGCTCAAAGGAGAACGCCGAAGCCGGGGTGTTTCGGACCATGGGCGCCTATGCGCCGGCCTTCGGCATGCTGGGGACCCTGCTCGGCCTGGTAAACATGCTGTACGGCCTGAGCAGCGAAGGCTTGCGTTACGTGAGCGGCTAGGGATCCTGATGGCGATTCATGCTCCAGCTCATTGT
>JANRAT010000238.1 GCA_030727885.1 Rhodospirillales bacterium
CGCACCAAGATCAATGGAGACCAGCTCAACAGGTCTCGAATAAATTGGAATCTGGAACTCGGCCTCCGGCGCCCAGCGACCGATCAACTCGGGCTCGTAATATCCCGTAAACAGACCGCCCGGATCGTTATTGTTGCCCGCGGCGTAAGCAACGAACCGGGATTCAAAAAAATACTTGGCTTCGATCTTGTTGCCGGTGCGGATGATACGGGCATCCTTGCAGATTTTCTGCCAGTCCGCGTAGCTGCCCATCCGATCGTCCGGACCGACCTGTATTTTCGGATCTTTCTTTTCGAGCCTGTCGCATGACCGCAAGAAAGCCGGCAAGACGTCGGAAAATTTCTCGCCGTCCCAGCCTTTCAGTTCATCAAACGTAATCGCCGTCAGTGTCAGAGCCGCGGGTTCAGATGAATCGGATGGCTGGTTGGCAATTGGCAGTTTGAGATCGGCACAACCCGCAAGCAAAAGCAGGGACGCCAGCAACAGTCCACATTTGTCAGACGCGCCGACAGGACCCCATGCGAGCATGTTAGTTATTGCTCTCGGTACCGATCAGCGTCCAGTTCGGATCAGATGACCGGGTGTCGCGCGAGAATGTCCAGAAGTCCGTCACATCGGTAACTTCATTCGGGTTGCCGTCGATGATGTTGCCCTCAGCGTCCCGCAGTGCGCTGATCTGTTCGGAGACAAACTTGACGGTGACGACACTGTGATGCCCGTCCATCAGTGCCTCGATGATTTTGGCGGAGCGAATGCCGACCAGTGTGTCCTCAAGGACTTCACCGGAGCGTTCACGTTCCGTAATTGCGTCGTCGAAATTTTTGAAGACATCCGGGCTCAACAGGTTCTTGAGGGTTTTCCGGTCATTGGACGAAAAGCTGTTGAGGATCATCTCGAAAGCCATTTTGGCACCTTCGGTAAATCCGTTTGGATCGAACGACGGATCGGCTGCCCTGATTTGCATCAGACCGGCACTGACCGGATCGCTCATATCAATGTCAGCCGGCGCCTCCGCATGCGGCTGGCTCCGGTCTGGCAGCTGCACGACGTTATCGTCGCCTTCATCCTTGGTTTCCGGCCGCTCACGGAATTGATCGGGGAAGCCCCCTTCGTGACCGTCACGACGGCCCAGTACTTTTCTGAGCCTTAAAATCAGGAAGCCCGCAATCATGGCCAGTATAATAATGTCGAAAAATTGGAATTCGCTGCTCATGATATCCTTGACCCCACGGGCCTTGCCTGTTGTCGTTTACTGTAACGGACCATTACAATGCCGTCCGCATCTCCATCCGACAAGGTATCGGCTTAGCGGCACCGCGTCCAGAACGTCAACAAGGGACCGACGTACAGAATACCCCGCTGGCGTCCCCATTAGATAGGCCGATAAACGGCCCGGAACAAGGCAACCATGGCATTCCTCTTCCTCATCGCTTTCATAACCGTTCCGGTTGTTGAAATCGCCGTCTTCATACAGGTGGGAGAGCGCATCGGTCTGTGGCCGACCATTGCCATTGTCATTCTGACTGCAATCATGGGCACGGCCATGCTGCGCCAGCAGGGACTTTCTGTCCTGTTTCGCATTCAGGAGAACCTGGCGGCGAACCGCATCCCCGTGCAGGAGCTGTTCGACGGCGTCTGCCTCGTCATCGCCGGCGCCTTGCTGCTGACCCCGGGATTTGTGACCGACAGCATCGGCTTTTTGCTGTTTATTGCGCCGTTACGCCGCCGGATGGCTGCCGAAATCGGCAAACGCTTCATTGCCAGTGCAAATGTTCGCTACGCGTCAGGCCATGAGCACACATCCGGCACACATCATGAACCTGAGGGCAGTGGCCCCATCATCGATGGCGACTATCAGGACATCACCAGGGACGATGGTCCGTCAGATCCAGCCGGTCCACAGATTAGCGACGGCACCGGAAGAAACGGACCTGACAACCCCGGTCGCTGACACGGATAGATTTCAACCAGCGATATTGTCGTTCCCGACCATACGTGTTACCAGATGCCCGCAATCGCATGAGGAGAGCCAGATGGCCGACGAACAGACACCTGCAGCCGAGCAACAGCCCCAGGCTCCGCTGACGATCAATTCACAGTACGTCAAAGACCTTTCACTCGAAGTGCCGCACGCACCGGGCATTTTCGGTGAATTGCAGTCGGCTCAACCCGACATCAACATCGATATTACTGTCAATGCGCGCCAGCTGACGGAAAATGCCTACGAAGTCACCCTTGGCATCAATACGAACTGCAAGGTCGGCGAGCATGTCGGCTTCATCATGGAACTACTGTATGCGGGCATGTTCACACTTCATGTTCCGGAAGAGCATCGAAGCGCGATCCTGCTGATCGAATGCCCGAGGCTCCTGTTCCCGTTTGCCCGCAACATCGTTGCTGACGTTACCCGTGACGGTGGCTTCCCACCTGTCATGCTGGGGATCGTCGATTTCGTGCAGATGTATCAAAACCGCGCCAAGGCCGAGCAAGCCTCTGCAACGGAAAAAACAGAATAACCGAACAGCCGGTTCGGCTCAGTTTCTGAGCCAGATCGGATCCTTGATTTTTTCCAGAAATGTCGCGTGCCGCGCCTGTTCTTCCGGCGTCGCCACGTGGGCGCGGGGCTCGCGCCTTCCGGAAGCGGTGAACGAGGGATCAGCACCCGGTTTCGCGGCATCTGATTTGCTGCCTGCCGCGTCAGCAGCCAAATTCATGCCATGTTGGCGGCCGCCCAGCAGTTCCAGATAAACCGATGCCAAGAGTTGCGCATCAAGCAAGGCGCCGTGCAGTTCCCGTTCACTGAGATCAATGCCGAAGCGTCGGCACAGTGCGTCGAGTGACGCCTGGGCGCCCGGAAACTTGCGACGCGCCATGGTTACCGTATCGATCGCGCGTGATTTATCAATCGGTGGCCTGCCGAGCAGACCCAGTTCGGCATTGATAAAGCCCATATCAAAAGCAGCGTTGTGGATCACCAGCGGCGCATCGCCGACAAACGCCACGAATGCATCAGCGATATCCGCAAATACTGGATGATTTTTCAGGAATTCCGCACTGAGGCCATGAACCCGCTCGGCCTCAGCCGGCATGTCGCGTTCGGGATTGATGTACTGATGGTAAACCTTGCCGCTCGGCACATGATTGATCAGCTCGACACAGCCAATTTCAACAATCCGGTTTCCGGATGCCGGATCAAGACCTGTCGTTTCCGTATCGAGGACAATTTCGCGCATGTTGCTCACTTATCTATCGCACGGTTGGGGGCCAGTGACGCCCTTCCATTTCCGTTATAAGTGTCGCAATTCGGCGTATGTCGTGCAAGCTGCGAGACCGGCCTAAACCCGTAAAAATTACAAAATCTGCTGCTCTTCTCTTCATATAATCCGATATCTGGTGTTTCAGGATGCCCTGAAACCGCTCTTCCGTCATCCCGGGCCGGGACAGGACACGGCGGCGCTGTTCGCGGTACGGCGCACTGACAACGGCGACCGCATCACAGCGGGCTTCGCCGCCGGTTTCAAACAGCAATGGCACATCAAGAACCACCGCCGGCGTCCGGCGTCGTGCATGCAATCCCAGAAACTTGTGGCTTTGGCGCCGGACCATCGGATGCAGGATCGCTTCCAGTCGCTTCAGCGCCTCCGGGTCGCCGAACACGCGACGGCCAAGCTCCGCCCGATCAATCGCTCCATCCTTTGCAACACCCGGGAAGGCATCCGCAACCGCATCGACGCAAGCACCACCCTTGGCCATCAGGGCATGCACCGCTGCGTC